>CAYTOE010000053.1:0-9885 GCA_964439255.1 uncultured Aquificales bacterium | reverse complement strand
AAAAAAGAAGAAAAAAAAGTATAATTCTGACCATAACTCAATATTACAATAAAATTACATTTTTTTAATCATTGCACTAACCTCTTTGTTATATTGAAAGGGAGGAGTACTCCTCCCTTATGAATTAATCACCATGTGGTCCATTATGACAGTCATAACATCCTATAGCATGCCCTGCCTGGAATGTTTTTGTTCCCCATTCTGTATGGAAAGATTTTGTTGTTTTAACTTCAGATAGTTCTGAACCTCTCAGGTCTGTTCCGTGGCAAGCTTTACAATTACCATATCCATGCCCTTCTACATAATCTCCATGTCCATTAACCCATGCTTGACCAATTGTATGCATTCCATGAGGACCTTCATCAGCCGTAAATGGAACCTGGTCTTTATGACATACAAAACATTCTCTTAGTGTTCCTTTATATCCTTGAAGCTTTTCTATTTGCATATTATCTTTAGCCAGACTTGATGGATAAATAGCATGAGGTGAACCGTGACATGTTTCACATTGGAGACCACCGTGCCCTTTACTTAGTCTATACAATGATTTACCAGACATAGGTGTGTTTGGCTGTGTGGCAAATCTATTATCTACTACAGCCCTAAGTGTTCCACCGATTACGTCGTTTTGGAATACCGTTTTATATCTATTTCCACCTTGGTGACACTGTTGACATTTTGGCATATCAAGCCATCCTTCCCTTGTGGAGCTACCAACATCAGCCATTGTTCCATGGCATGATTGACATTCAACATGAGCATTACCCATTGCACCTCTGAGACATTGTGTTTGTGAACCTGGGTGACATAGATAACAGGCGTTTCTTCCTTTCCTTCCTGTATTTGCAACAGGTTTTGCATGTTTAGAGTGTATAGCCTGTGTTAATGGTGGAACACCTGCTACACCACTTCCAGGAAGCGCATTTGATTTGTGACAGGCTGAACATAGAACAGGAGTTCCGTTTTTAGCCGTTTGATATAGAGATGCTTGATAGTTGTATCCTTTTGATGCAAGAGCGCTCAATACACTCTGTGGAATAGCTACTTCTTCATCATGTTTTTTTAGAATATTCCATCTATAATCTTTCTCTGGATTAGGGTCGTTTTCCGGTTGTGTTGGTAAAGCTCTCAAATTACCAGAATTAGAACTGTGACATGCTGTACATGTCATCTCATCACTTACAGGCATAACTGTTGTCGTTTGCGCCAGGATATTTCCGTTAAGGTCTTTTGCCACAACTTTTACAAGTGGGTATTCGTCTTTTGTTCCGCTATCATCATAAGGAGTAGCTGGTATTCCTTCTGCCTGAAAGATTCTATATCCACTCAAATAATGCATTTTAGAGGGGGTAGTGCTTGCCATAGGAAAACCTTTTAATCCTACATCTGGTTGTAAGGAAACTCCAAATAAAGACTGGACATAATCCCAGAAATTTGTTTTTCCAACACTTGTTGTGTTTATAGTTCCATCATTATCAGACTGAGCAAGATAATAAACTTTCACTGAAGCATCTGAAAGTTTCTCAGGTTCGTGTCCTCTTTTAATAACATGGGCATTTATTGTGTTGTAAGGAGGAAGTATAGAGAATACAGAGAAGTCTTTATCTATACAATGCATACCAAGGTCATTCCATGCTACGACAATATAATCACCGGCTAAAGGATTGTTACTTCCACCATAATTATTTCCACCGTTGTTTCCTCCATGATTTTCACCATTTTCATTATCACCGTGGTTTTCCTTTTCATCATCATCAACACCATGTGGGATACCATCACCATCTCTATCCTCTATAACGTCAGGTTTACCATCTGCATTATTATCCTCCATACTGTCTGGTATACCGTTATTATTCTTATCCTCTAAACCATCAAATTTTCCATCATTATCTGTATCAACTTCCACAAAATCAGGTTTTCCGTCATTGTTTTTGTCTTCAAATTTAGGGTCTTTGTTAAAAGAGATTTTATCTGTATCATTTTGCTTCACATCCGGTTCTGCTTTGTCTGGTGTTCCATCTCCATTCTCATCAATAAGCTTTATATCCATGTTAACGTCACCTTTAACTACAATAGCATTGTTGTTTCCCTTTTCTACAAAAGCTACAGGGTTCAGATCATTGTCATACAAAACAAACGCATACTCTTTGTCTTTTATTAGTTTCAGCTGGTAGTGACCTGTATCATCAACACCCCCAGATACAAATAGAGGTTTATCATTTACAAATGTAGCAGCAACAACATAGGATATTTCGCTATTTCCTACCTTTATTCCCTGTGTTGTCGGACTTCCTTCGGTTATTGCACCAGCCACAGAAACATAATTATCTTCCTGTCCAGTCTGTCCACTACTACCTCCTCCCCCTCCTCCACAAGAGGTGAAAAATACAGCAGCAGCTGTAATGCAGCTTACTAAAAGTTTTTTCCTCATCTTTAATCCTCCTAAAAAAATTTGCTTGAACATAATATTGCAAGGAACATGCCTGTATAAAATCTATTAAAATCAAGCACTTATACTGAAAGTATAGTTTGTATGTAGCAAAAAGATACAGTTTCAGGAAGTTTTATATTTGTTAGGACATTGAAGTGTTTCTCCGAAAGCTCAAATAATATGTATATTCTTGATACAGGTGTTATTGATATTTTTAAGGGTTTTTACTAATAAAGAATCGATATGAATTTATTAGAAGCTATAACTAATGATTATATTTACTTTTTTAGCCAACTTGGCTTTTTGACCACTTTTTCTCGATAGCGATTTTTATATTGCTTAATCTGATAACAACTTTCAGTTCACGTTGTTTAGATTATGTCTTTTAAGCATTCTGTATATCTGGGCTCTTGTTAGACCTGAGAGTTTCGAAGCTTTTGAAATATTTCCTTCTGATACATGCAGTAGATTTTTTAGATACTCTTTTTCAAACTCCTCTTTTGCTTCTTTAAAGGGTTTTATTTCTTTTGTTTTAATAACTTTTTTACCGAAAATTGAATTTATAATTTTTCCTGAAGAAGTAAGTAAAACTCTCTCTATTGTGTTTTCAAGTTCTCTTACATTTCCAGGCCATCTGTAGTTTATTAATTCTTTTTCAGCCTTTTTGGAAAGAGATTTTGGAGGAAGGCTGTATTTTGCTGAGTATTTCTTTATGAAAAATTTTGCTAATGGAATGATATCCTCCCTTCTTTTTCTCAAAGGAGGAATATCTATTCTGATTACATTAAGTCTGTAGTAAAGGTCTTCTCTAAATTTTCCTTCTTTTACAAGTTTTTCTAGATTTTTATTTGTAGCAGCTATAAATCTAACATTTACTTTCTTTGCTTTATTGCTTCCTAAAGGTCTTATCTCTTCTTCCTGAATAACCCTCAAAAGTTTTACCTGTAAATTTAAAGGTAAATCTCCTATCTCATCAAGTAAAAGCGTACCACCATTTGCTTCTTCTATAATACCTTTCTTATCTGTGGAAGCTCCTGTGAAAGCTCCTTTTTTATAACCAAATAGTTCTGCTTCCAAAAGCTCATCAGGAATAGCTCCACAGTTTACAGCGATGAAAGGTTTTTTAGCCCTTTTACTGTTTTTATGTATAAACCTTGCTATAACCTCTTTTCCCGTTCCACTTTCTCCAGTTATTAAAACAGTTGAATCAAAAGGAGCTATTTTTTTTGCAGTTTCCACAATCTTTCTCATAGAAGGGCTTTCTACTACAATATCTTCAAATAGCAGGTTTTTTAGATTTTGTACCTCTTTTTTTAAATCTGTTATTTCCAGAGCCTGATTTACTATATGCTTCAGTTCATCGTAATTGATAGGTTTTGTTATGTAATGGAGTGCTCCAAGTTTTATTGCTTTTACAGCATCTTCAACATCCCCAAAAGCTGTCATGAGAACAACAGGAAGTTCAGGAAATCTTTCTTTTATTATTTCTATAAATTCAAGCCCTGTTAACTCTGGCATCTGCTGGTCTATTAAAACAAGGTCTATATTTTCGTTCGAAATTATATCTAAAGCTTTTAATGGTGAAGTTTCAGCTTTTAAATCTAAGCCATCTTTTTTCAGTTTTATTTTTAAAAGGGTAAGGATATCTTTATCATCGTCCACTATCAAAATCTTTTTCTTTTCCATAAATCTCCTCTTCTACAACTATGCCATTTAGCTTCAGGAAGTATCTTGTTATATCCATAATATATTCTTTAAATCTGTCATGTTTATCATAATAGACCTTCAAAACATTTTTTTCTGAAAATTCAAACTCTATGCCAAGGCTTTTTAGATTTTTTAATGATTGTGAAAGCAAAGATGGATAACCTTTTATACTTTTATCAGGAGCGTTTTTAAAAAACTCTTTTAGATATACTTTTTCCTTTTTCTGCAGTTTAATACTTTCTAATAAAAAAAGATTTTCAAATAGAAGAGAAAGGTGGTTAACATTATCTAAAAGTATTCGGGATATCTCTTTTAGTTCAGTCTCAAGGCTGTTTTCCTCTGAAAGAATATCTCCTACAGTTTTTATTTTAAAAAGAATGTTGTTTATCTCATGTTTTATGCTTTTAAGAGGAAATTTACCATTCAATTTTATTCCTAAAGTTCAAAGCCCCTAAAAAAGGGGCTTTATTTTTAAAATGGTGGCTGTCCAAGGTTAACGGCAACAACCTCTTTTACTTCAGGAATTGCCTCTTTCAATTTCATTTCAATACCACCTTTTAGTGTTACAAGGGACATTGCACATCCATGACATGCACCCATAAGTCTTACATATACAGTTCCGTCATTACCTATATCAACAAGCTCAACATCACCACCATCAAACCTTAAAGCAGGTCTTATCTGCTCCAAAACTTCTTCTACTTTCTGTCTATCTATCTTAACTTCCTGTGTTGTGTTTTGCTCTTGAGTCATTTTCCAATCCTCCATTCTTTTATTTTGCTTTAAAATTATATATTCTTTTTTTATTGTATCTATGATTTTAATCAAACGGAGTTTTAATGGGATTTTTTATAACTTTTGAAGGAATAGAAGGCGCAGGAAAATCCACACAGGCAAAACTTTTACATGAGTATCTTTTACAACAAGGAAAAAAAACTCTACTCACAAGGGAACCTGGAGGAACAAAAACAGGAAAAAAAATAAGAGAAATTCTTTTATCAGAAACAGATGAAATATTTCCCTCCAAAGCTGAGCTTTTTCTTTACGAAGCAGACAGGAATTTCCATGTCCACAATGTTATAAAGCCTTTTTTAGAAAAGGATTATTACGTTATATGTGATAGATATACAGATTCCACCCTTGCTTATCAGGGATATGCAAGAGGACTTGATATAAACTTAATAAAAAATCTAAACAGTATAGCAACAGATGGATATGAACCTGATATAACTTTTCTTATAGATATACCTGTTGAACTATCCTTAAAAAGAATAGGAAGTAAAAGGGACAGAATAGAAAGTGAAGATGAAAATTTTCACAAAAGATTAAGGGAAGGATTTTTAAAAATAGCAGAAGATAATAAAGACAGAATAGTTGTTATAAATGGGAAAAAAGATATTGAAGATATTTTTAAAGAGATTCTAAATGTTTTAAAAGATAGGAAATTTTTATAGATTTTCACATATTATTTTTAGTCTTAAGGATTTTAAAAGAAGGTTATTTAATGAAAGTAATAGGACACCATAAAGAAAAAGAGCTTATAAGTAAGTATTTAAATAAAAACCAGAACGCATACTCCTTTTTGTTTGAAGGAAAAGAGTCAATTGGTAAAAAACTACTTGCCCTTTACACAGCGAGAGGTTTTCTCTGCGAAAAAGGCAGAACTTTTGGATGTGGTGAATGTGAAAACTGTAAACTCACAGATAATCTCATATCAAATGTGTATGAGGGAACAAACTTAAATGTAACTCCAAATATAAAGCTGATTTCTTCGGAAGGTAAAGGTATAAAGATTTCACAAATAAGGGATATGATAGATTTTTTAAAACTTAAAACAAAAGATGGAAAAGTTGTAATAATAGAAAATGCAGAAAACATGAACACTGAGGCAAGTAACGCCCTTTTAAAAACTTTAGAAGAACCCCCTGAAAACAGTATGATAATACTTACAACAACAAACCAAAACAAGCTTTTGCCTACAATTGTATCAAGGTGTTATAAAATAAAATTTAAATCTCTTAAAAAAGAAGATATATTTGAGTTTTTTCTAAAAAATGGATTTTCTGAAAAAGATGCAAAAATATTTTCGATTCTTTCAGAAGGTTCCCTTTATTTATACTCAGTTGTGAAAGATAACAGTAGAATTTTCCAGCTGGCAAAAGACCTATCCTCAATACTGATAGATAAAAAAATCAGAATTGAAAGTATAATAAACCTTGCAGAAATTTTAGACAGATTAGATAATACTGAAATACTTTCTATAATCCAGATATCCCAGATTATAATCCACAAAAAAATGTTGAAAGGAGAAGTTGAAATAGATTTTTATGATAAATTTTTAAAAGAAATAAAGTTACTTGAGGAAGCTTTAAAATCTGGTGTTAAAAAGAAACTCGCTATAGAAGGTCTTTACTTCAAACTAAAATCTCAGGAGGAATAAAATGGTTGTTGATATAAAAGAAAAACCTAAAAAGAAGTTTAAAACAAAGACTGTAAGGATAAGGTTTTTAGACACTCACAAATTCAGCGATGTAAACAGAGTACCTGTTTTTGTTAAAAAAGGTGATTTTATCATTATCGAAACAGAAAAAGGTGAAGAGCTTGTTCTTGTAGTGGGAAACGCCGTTCCAGATACAAACAACCCATCTGATTACAAGTTTTTAAGGAAAGCTTCTAAAAAAGATATAGCCGTTTTTGATAAACATGAAAAAGAGGCATATAAAGCCCTTAATGTATGTAAAAGTCTTGCAGAAAAATTAGGGCTTAAAATGAACCTCCTTAAAGCTTATATCCCAATAAACAGGTCAAAAATTCTTTTTTATTATGTCTCTGAGGGAAGAGTAGATTTTAGACAGTTGGTAAAAGAACTTGCAAAGAGACTGAAAATGAGAATAGAGATGAGGCAGGTAGGTGTTAGAGATGGTGTTCAGATGTCAGGAGCGATAGGTGTATGTGGTCATGAATGTTGCTGCTCTCTATTTATGGACAGGTTTGACCCTGTGAATGTAGAAATGCTTGAGGAACAGAATCTTCCTCCCACACCTATGAAATTTACAGGTGTTTGTGGAAGGTTGATGTGTTGTCTCGCTTTTGAAGTTGATAATTACTCAATAAGGAAGGATTTGCCAGAAGAAGAAAGTGAGATAGAGATAAATGGTAAGGTATATATTGTAAAAGGGTATGATTTTATAAAAGAGAATATTGAGCTTATTGATGAAAATGGCATGGTAGTGTTCTTTTCTTTTGATGAACTTGACAAGCTTGGGATAAGAAGAGAAAGCAGTGGATGTGGAGGATGTAATGGCTGTGGAAAAACAGAAATTCCTGTTGAAGAAAAAAGTGAACAAGGAGTTGAAGGTGGTAAAGAAGCCAATTGATGTGGGAAGAAGGGTTTTAACAGAAGAAAAAAATGCTATAGAATCTCTTATCTCTTCTTTAGACGATAGTTTCAATAAAGCTATAGAGGAGATTTTAAAAGTTAAAGGAAAGGTTGTTGTTACAGGCATGGGAAAATCTGGCTTAATTGGAAAAAAGATAGCAGCTACACTCGCTTCAACAGGTACACCTTCTTTTTTCCTTCATCCTGCTGAAGCCATACATGGTGATTTAGGTATGATTTCAAAAGAAGATTTAGTCTTAGCTATATCAAACAGTGGTGAAACACCTGAACTTCTTGCGATTATACCGACAATAAAAAGGTGGGGAAATAAAATTGTATCCATAACAAATAATCCAGAATCTACCCTTGCAAAGGAAAGCGATATTCATCTTTTTCTAAATGTTAAAAAGGAAGCCTGCCCACACAATTTAGCTCCTACATCATCATCAACAGCAACTTTAGCCCTTGGAGATGCCCTTGCTATTGCTCTTCTTGAAATGAGAGGATTCACACCTGAAGATTTTGCAAGGTTACACCCAGGCGGTTCACTTGGTAGAAAACTTATGAAAGTGGCTGAAATTATGCATAAAGGAGATGAACTCCCAATTGTTTATCCTGAAACCCCTTTGAAAGAAACAGTTATTGTTATGTCTGAAAAAGGATTCGGTGCTTCTTTTATTGTGGACAGAGATGAAAACCTGATTGGCATTATAACAGACGGTGATTTAAGGAGATTTATAAAAAAAGGTGGAAGCATAGACAGAGGTTTAACTGAGGAAGGAATGACAAAAAATCCAAAATCTATAAAAAGCGAAATGCTTGTAGTTGAAGCTTTAGAAATAATGGAAAGGTACAATATAACTGTTTTACCTGTTGTGGATGATAAAAAACCCATTGGTCTTGTACATCTTCATGATATTCTTAAAAGTGGAGTTATTTAAAAGGTGCCTCAAGGCACCTTTTTTTCTTATCTCCTTGAGTATCTTCTTTTTGTCAGAAATCTTCTTTTTCCTTCTTTTCTCTCTTTCTCAATAGGTTCTGAAGATAGATTGAAAAACTCAATATTTGCATTGGTTTTTCTCTTTATTATGCCAAAAAGTCTATCCTGATCAGGCAACATGATTGATATGGCTAAACCTTTTCTTCCTGCTCTTCCAGTCCTACCTATTCTATGGATATAGCTTTCAACATCTCTTGGGAGGGAGTAATTGTAGACAACATCGACATCTTTAATATCAAGTCCTCTTGCTGCGACATCTGTTGCAACAAGTATTTTAAGCCTATTACTCCTAAAATCCTTTAATACTTTTTCTCTTTTTGCCTGAGAAAAATCACCATGAATTGCACTGGCATTAAAACCTTGTTTTCTCAATTTATTTGCCACTTCATCAGCTTCTTTCTTTGTTTCTGTAAAAACGATAGACTTTCTTTCAGGTTCTTCTGACAAAAATTCAGATAATTTTTCAAACTGTTTATTTTTATCAACCCTGTAGGCAAACTGTTTTATTTTATCAACGGTAACCTCTTCAGGTTTTACCCTTATCATTTCATAATCAGATTTTAAAAACTCTTCTGCGAGTCTTTTAATAGCAGGTGGCATTGTTGCTGAAAAAAGAAGGGTTTGCTTTTCAGTTGGCGTTTGTTTGAATATAAACTCTATATCTTCTATAAAACCCATATCAAGCATTCTGTCCGCTTCATCTAAAACAAATGTCTCAACAGAATCTAACTTTAAAATACCCCTTTCTATAAGGTCTTTTATCCTTCCCGGTGTCCCTACAACTATAACATCTTTTCCATTTCTTAAAAACTTTATCTGGTGCTGTATAGATTTTCCACCATAAACAGCAAGAACAAATATCTTTTTGTTCTTTCCAAGGTCTTTAAGTTCCTTTGCCACCTGAATAGCAAGTTCCCTTGTTGGAACAAGTACAAGAGCCTGAATTTTCTTCTTTTTTGGATTTACTTTATCAACTATAGGTATCCCAAATGCAGCTGTTTTTCCTGTTCCTGTTTGAGCCTGGGCTATCAGGTCTTTTCCTTCATAAACTACAGGAATAGCTTTTTCCTGTATTTCTGTAGGATGTTGGAAACCTTTGCTTTCAATAGATTTTAAGGTTTCCTTAGAGATTGGTAAGTCTTTGAATGTGATTTGTGACATAAATTCCTCCTGAATTTACAAAGAAAGAACGATTTTTACGGTAGGAGGATTTCCCCTGATTTTAAAATCCTTCTTTCTTTTTTATTTATTTCTGCAAATAAGTATATACCAATTTATCTATATTTCAAAAGTTTTAAAAGGTTCACTCCACCGTTACAGTTTTTGCAAGGTTTCTTGGCTGGTCAACATCCTTTCCAAGAAGTGTGG
>CAYTOE010000052.1:0-9929 GCA_964439255.1 uncultured Aquificales bacterium | reverse complement strand
TACTGTAGGTGATGGTCTCGTATCCCAGATACCTTCCTTAATAACCTCCACAGCTGCAGGGCTTATGGTAACAAGAGCTGTTTCTGAGGAGAACCTTGGAAAAGAGATATTTTCCCAGTTAACAGCTATACCAAAAGCACTCTATATGGCGTCAGGAACAATATTTACAATGGGAATAGTTCCGGGGATGCCAACATTACCGTTTTTCCTCCTATCTGCTGTTATAGGAACAGCCGCATATATTATGAGCCAGATGTTAAAGGAAAAAGAGGTTAAAGAAGCGGAAGAAAAAGCTAAAGAACTTATAAAAGCTACAGAAGAGGAAGAAGCATCACCAGAAGAACTTTTGCCCCAACCTGAAACGATAACATTTGAGATAGGATACGGACTTATACCTTATGTTGATGAAACAAAAGGTGGAGAGATTGTAAAAAGAATAAAATCTCTGAGAAAACAGTTAACAAAAGAACTTGGGATTATTATTCCACTTATACATATAAAAGACAACTTAGAACTAAAACCTGGTGAGTATAGATTCCTGATAAGGGATGTCGAGGTTGCAAGGGGGGAGATTATTCCTGAACATCTTTTAGCTATAGACACAGGTTCAACAAAAGGAAAAATAGAAGGAAAACCTACAAAAGAACCTGCTTTTGGTCTTGAGGCTTACTGGATACCTGAGGAACTTAAAGATAAGGCAAAACTAATGGGATATACCGTTGTTGATATACCAACAGTTATAATAACTCACCTTTCAGAGGTTATAAAAGCCCATGCCCATGAAATACTTGGTAGAGGAGAAACAAAAGAGCTTGTAGATGCTTTAAGTGAAAAATACCCTATAGTAAAAGAGATAGTTCCTGAGCAGGTACCCCTTAACATACTTCATAGAGTTCTTCAGAATCTACTGAAAGAGCATATACCGATTAGAGACCTTATGACAGTAATAGAAACATTATCTGACAATATTGTAAAAACAAACGACCCTGAAATACTCACAGAGTTTGTAAGACAGTCTCTTTCAAGGTTAATTTCCTCTTTATATGGAAAAGATGGAACTATCTATGCTTTATCCCTTGGAACAGACACAGAAAGCTTTATACTTGAAAAAGTTAAGGAGAATGAAGGAAATTTACCACCTTTTGACCCTTCTTTTGTTCAGAAATTAATCAATGAGATATCAAAGCATATGAACACATTTATTGTTAACCAGACAACGCCTGTTCTTTTAACATCACCGGCTATAAGACCGTATGTAAGAAAAATTATTGAGCATTACCTGCCAAATGTGGCAGTTTTATCTTACGCTGAGATAGACCCTAAATACAAAGTAAATATTATAGGAGTGGTGGAAGTAAATGGTTAGTAAGATTTATGAAGGCTACAACATAGATGAACTTATTGAAAAAGCTAAAAGGGAACTTGGAGAAGACATAAGGATAGTACAGTACGAGATTTTTAAAGAGAAGAAGTGGTTTGTTTTAGGAAAGAGAAAGTACAGAATCCTTGTTGAGAAAGAAAAAAGAGAAGAAGAAAAGCCACAGATAGATTTTGAAGAACTACTGAAAAAAGTTGAAACCCTTGTTGAGGAAAAAGTAAAAGAAGTGGCACCTGTAGCAGCTGTAACTCATGCAAACACACCCAATATACCGCCACACCTTGAGGAAAATATACCGATAGACAGTAAAATCTCCCATGAGTTTACAGGTGAAGCTGTTGAGTTGATTAACAAACTGTTAAAGAAGGATGTTTTTCAGGATGTAGCTGAAGACATTGTAAAAGAAGCCTGTGGTTTAGATTTAGATACAAACAAATGGGACCTGAACACTGTAACATTTAAAGAAGCCCTCATAACAGGAATAAAAGAGAAAATAAGGTTTACAGGTCCTTTAGATGAGATAGAAAACCTACCAAAGGTGATAGCTTTCTTAGGTCCTACAGGTGTTGGAAAAACAACAAACCTCTTTAAAATTGCTTCACAGTTTGTTATAAACAAAAAGAAAAAAGTAAGTGTAATAAGTATAGATACTTTCAAAGTTGGGGCGATTCATCAGGGCAGAATTTATGCAAATATACTGAACGTACCTTTTTATTCTGTATCTGAACCTAAAAAACTAAAAAATATAGTTGATGTTATGTCAGAGGATGAAATTGTTCTTATAGATACTGTAGGAAGAAGCCATTACGACTACTGGAGATTAGGAGAGATAAAAGAAATACTGAGCGGAATTTCTGAAGAGTTATTTAATATACTTGTTGTAAGTTGTAATTATAAAAATGAAGATGCCTTTGATATAGTAGAAAACTACAGGAATTATTTCAAAATAGATGCTCTGCTTATGTCAAAAATAGATGAGACAAAAAAACCGGGATTGCTTTTAAATTTACCTTATAAAACAGAACTACCCCTATCTTATCTCAGTATAGGACAGAGAGTACCGGAAGATATAAAAGTTCTGACACCAGAAGTTGTGGCATCTTACTTTATAACAGATTAGCAGGTTAAGGTATGAACGAACAGGCAAAAAATCTAATTGAACTTATGGAAAAGAGAGAGGTTCAGTACAACACAAAATTCATTACCATAACAAGTGGAAAAGGCGGTGTTGGGAAGACAGGTTTTGCAGTGAATATGTCTTACATACTTGCCAATATATTTAAAAAAAAGGTTCTTTTAATAGATGCAGATGTTGGTATGGCCAATATTCATGTTGTTATGAACTTAAAAGCAAAAAAAGATATAAGAAATATCTTAAAAAATACAGATATAGAAACATTAATAGAAGAAAAAGAAAATATACATATCCTGCCTGGATTTTCAGGAATTGAAGAGATAGGAGAACTTGAAGATTATACCCTTGCAAGGCTTATACAGAAATTAGCTGGCATATCAGATAAATACGATTATGTAATTATAGATACATCTGCTGGAATAGATAACAGGGTTATATCCTTTGTAAGAGCATCAAGCAGAACATACGTTATAACAACTCCTGAACCAACAGCTATGACAGACGCTTACGCCCTAATAAAATCTATAAGGAACCTGTACGGGTATTCCAGATTTAAGCTTATCGTTAATATGGCGAGTTCGTATAAAGAAGGGTTTGAGGTTTACAACAGGCTCAAAGAATCTACAAAAAGGTTTTTAGGAATGGAGTTACAACTTGCGGGAATTTTGCCGAATACTAAAAATATGACAAAATCCATTAAGAAAAAGGAAATATTTGTTAAGATGTTTCCTGAAGACTCTTTTACAAAGGAGTTAAAAAAAATAATATCTAAGGAAATCGGGGAGAGTGTTCCAGTTGAAACTGGAAAATCTTTCTGGGGGAGAGTCCTTAGGTTTTTAAGTAGGGGGAGATGAAGGTAATAGACAAGAAAACAAAAGACAAAATAGTCCTTGAGAATCTGCCCCTTGTTAAAAAGGTGGCAAGCAAAATTTTCTACCGTTTACCAAAGGGAGAGGTAGATTTTGATGAACTTGTAAATACAGGTATTATAGGTCTTATGAAAGCTATTGATAGATACGACAAAGAAAAAGCAAAATTCTCCACATACGCGTATATAAAGATAAGAGGTGAGATATTAGACTACCTTAGAAGTTTAGATGTTATGCCAAGGACTATGAGGGAAAAGATTAAAGAGGAAAACTTAGAAGAAGGAAAAAATCTGCCTCTTTCAAAAACAGCGATAATGGTAAGTATAGAAAAAGCGATAGTAAATGGTGATGAAGAATTCAAAATTATAGACACACTTTCTTCTGACAGGATATCTCCTGAAGACGAGGTTATAAGAGACGATTTAAGAGAAAAATTACTCAGGGCTATTGACCTGTTAAATGAGAAAGAAAAAATAACCCTTCAGATGCTGTTTTTTGAAGAAAAACCCCTTCAGGAAGTTGCAGATGTATTAAATGTCTCTGTATCAAGAGTATCTCAGATAAAAGGGGAAGCTGTTAAAAAGCTGAAAAAACTGTTTATTTATTAATTGAATCTGCGTTTGTTTCCGAATATAAAACCAATACAAAAAAATTTTGGGAAAAAAATGAAAGAAATATACTGCAAATTTTATGAAGATATCAAAAAAAAGAGAAAGCTTAACCATGAAGAGATAAAAACTCTCATGGATATTGTAAGAAAAGAACTCAGTTTTCTTATAAAATACAACATACCCCCTGTTCCAAAAAATTACGAAAGATGGTTTATGGTTTTCTGTTATGTCAATGAGAACCATAAGAACCTTACAGACCTTGAACTGATTGGTCTATACAAAGAGATTTTTGATGAGGATATATCAGAAGTAAAAGAGGAAGAAACAGAGGAACTTACAGAAAAACTGAATCTAATCGCAGAAAAATTGGATGTTATTATGTTAGACCTTATATCAAACATAACAAACCACCAGAATAAAATAGATTTACATGCATCGAAGCTTTCCTTTGAAGAAGAAATATCAGTTTCAGATATAAACAGAACAATAAAGCTTATTCTTAAAGAACTACACGAGCTAAAAGAGCAGAATCTCTCTCTGAAAAAAGAGATTGAAAACTACCATAAAGAGATAAAATACCTTCAAAATGAGCTTGCCTCAGCAAGAGCAGAGGCAAATTTTGATTTCCTTACAGGACTTGTAAACAGGAAAAGGTTTGAAAGGGCTATAGAAGATGCAATAAAAGATTTTCATAAAAAAAATTACCCATTCTCAATCATCTTTGTAGATGTGGATAATTTCAAAAAGGTAAATGACACTTATGGTCATCTTGTTGGAGATATTGTTCTGAAAGAAATAGCATCAATTTTTAAATTCTACTTGAGGGCAAATACAGTAGTAGGCAGAATAGGTGGAGAAGAGTTCTGCATACTCCTCCCCGGTGTTGAGATAGAAGATGCAAAAAATATTGCTGAAAGGTTGAGAAAAATAATAGAAAATAGAGAGATAAAACTTGAAGATGGAACTGTTTTAAAGGTTACAGCATCTTTTGGTGTAACACAGGTAAAAATGGGAGATACACTGAAAACAATACTTGAAAGAGCAGATAAAGCCCTTTATAAAGCTAAAAAATCCGGTAAAAACAAGGTTGAGACTGAGTTTTAAACAGATTTTTTTATAACAACAAACTTCCTTTCAGGAAGGCCAAAAAATTTCATTGATACAACAAAAGGTTTAAGTTCCTCTTCAACTTTTTTTCCTTTCATCACAATAAGATAACCATCTTTTTTCAGTATATCCTTTCCCCATTTTAAAACATCAAAAATATCACCTGTTGCTCTACTAACAACAATATCAAACCTCTGTTCTACCGTTTCAGCCCTCTGACACAGTACTGTGTAATCAACATCAATCTCTTTTTTTAACATCTCAAGAAATATACATTTTTTTTGAACAGCCTCAATAAGGAAAAGGTCTATTTTTTCCCTGTAGTATATCTTCAAAGGAACTCCCGGAAATCCTGCTCCAGTACCTAAATCAGCTACACTTTTTCCATCTACCTCAATGTTTTCTTTCTCAAAGAGTTTAACAAGTGTGAGACTGTCAAAAAAATGTTTTGTTATAATATCATCTTTTTTTCTTATTGAAGTTAAGTTATAAACCCTGTTCCATTTTAAAAGGGTTTTCAGGTATATATCAAACTGTTTTAGCTGTTTTTCATCTAAAAAAATACCATTTTTCTCAGAAATATCTTTCAGTTTTTCTATCATTTCAGTACTTTTTTTGTTTTTATGTAAAAGATATAAAGGTCAAGCTCTCCCTGTGTTAAACCCAAATCCTCTGCTATCTTTTCAAGGGCTTCTTCACACTCAAGATAAACTTTTTTTGTGATAGTTTTCCTTGGTTTAACGAGTCCCTTTTCAAACAGAAATCTTGATATATGCCTGTCTATAATAGCAACATCTTCAAAGCCGACATTCCTTAAAAAATGGCTTGCCTCTTTATAACCGTAGCCTTTTACTTCCTTTACAAGAATTTCCCTTGCCTTCTTTCCATCTTCATACTCTTTAACGATACTTTCTAAAAGCTCCATTTTATCCCTTAACAGAACTATCCTTTCAGCCCTTTGCATGGCAAATCTATGTCCTTTTGAACGGATAATTCTGTAAAGCTCCTCAAGGGGAAGTTTTTTAAAGCCTTCTATACCAACCTCTTTCTGTATTTTTATTCCCATTACAGCAGATGAGTTTGCGGTCAGGATACAAAAAGATGCTTCTGAGAAAATGTCAGCCTGATAAGGTTCTATATCAACAAAAGGTTTAAAATCAAATGTTGTGATTCCTTTTTCTTTCAGCTTTTTGAACTCAGATATACGCTGATTTACGTATGTTCCAACTTCAGATATAGCCTTCTGAATCTCTTCTTTTGCAGGTATCATTCTACGATATTTGAGCCGTTAATGAATATCCCATCAGAATCTACAAATACATTGTGTAGAATCTTTCTGTTCTGGGACAGTTTCACCTCTTTGTTGTCAAAAACAACTTTTAGATTATTTGCATTTCCTATGGTCTCAAATCTTATCTTCTTGCAGAATGTTATTTTCTTTTTTTCACCTTTTTTTAACTTAAGGATAACTTCTTTCCCATCAACGTAAGCTGTAAGCCATACATCCGAGTTTGCCTTTAGAGTAATATCACTTATCTTTTTACCATTCCTGTTAACTTCTTTGTAAGAAACAACCTCAACAGGTTCTGTTGAATAGGAGACATTTTTTATAAACTCAACGAAAGAAAGATTATTATCAGCTTTTGTTGTTATTTTTGAAAGGAAAAATATTGTTATTATAGAAGCCGAAGCGAAAGAAAATTTGAAAAGTTTAGTTATAACAGAAATAAAAGCAGGAGAAGGTTTTTTCTCTGTTTTTTTAGGGAGTTCCTCTTTTACCTCTACAGTTTTTTTTGGTTCTTCAATCTTTATATCAAGACCGTACTCTTTAATGAGCTGTTTAACTAAAAATTTTGCATAAGGTTCTTTCTCAAGATATTCAGGACTATTCTCTATTTTTGAGAGGACTTCAACAGATATTTTTGTTCTTTTATTCACATCCTGAAGAGAAAGCCCTCGTTTCTCCCTTTCCTCTTTAAGAATCTTACCTAATTCCGATAAACCAGGCAATCTTTCCTCTTAAGTGTGTTTTTTTAATTCCGATAAGTATATATTAAGTATACAATCATTTTAATAGATTTTAAAGTTTTTAATAAAAAATCTTCTCTCTGTGCTGTGATTCATAAAATATTTTTCCCAAACTACCAAAAGTTTCTGCTCCTGTTATAACTACAGATAGATTTCCTTTTAAAATATCGTTAAGATTTTCTTTTATCTTTCTTTTTATTTCATCTAAAGAAAAGCCATTTTTACCATCAGGGGTGGTATCACTGTGGAAAAATATTTTTCTTTTTGCATTTATATCCCCTATAATAAGGTTTCTTGATTTGCTGTTTTCGTCAAACTCTGTTTTTAATGTTAACTCAACTTTTGTTCCCAAGTTTAAACTATCCTTATACTCTGAACCTAATATAAAGACAGGACTGTTAAAAAATCTCGGTTTTTTTAAAGGAATCTCTTTTAACTTTGTTTTTAAAACCCATATCTGCGTATTTGATTTGTTTAGTTTTAACAGGTATTTTTCATCATCTTCTTCAATAGATGAAACCTTTGCTCTCAGAATACCTTTAATACTTTTAGACATGGGAAGGACTGTATGGGGAACAGGTTCCTTATTTATTTTGAGTGTCGAAGATATAATTTTCCATCCTATAAATTCAAACTCCTCTTCTTTACATTGCAAACCTAAGTTTTCAGCAAACGTCCTTATACTTTTTATAAAAAGTATCTCTTCTCTGCTTCCTGGAAGTCTTCCTTTTCCAAAGGATACAAGTTCTGGAATAAAATCAAGATTTTTCCTCTGTTGAAACAGGGCATAAAGACATCCACAGTAGTTCTGGTGGTATATCTCCATTTCCTTTGAAAGTTTGTTCATTTTTTCAATGCCGCCCTGTTTTCTAAAATCTATAGCCACAAATTCAACACCGTACTTTGAAGCGACCTTTTCACCAACCTCTTTTAAAACGTGGAAATCCTTTTTGGGACTCATCATAAGAACGGTTGTTATTTTGGTGTAACCAAGCTCTTTTGCTAACTTTGCTGTTTCTTCCAACCTGAGGTCATGGCAGATTGTACATCTTTCCCCTCTCTCAGGTACATGTTCATAACCTTTAGTAGCTTCAAGCCATTTGTAAAGCTGGTATTCACCTTTTATACATTTTATACCAAGGCTGTTACACACCCTTTCAGTTTCTATCCATCTGAGATTGTATTCTTCTTCTGGATGTATATTAGGGTCGTAGAAAAAACCTGTTATTTTTGATTCTGGAAACTCCTGCTGAATTTTTCTAAGTGCCCAGACGGCATCAACACCGCAGCATATATGTACTAATATTTTTTCTCTCATTTAATCCTCAAAGTTTTTTAAAGCTTCTCTGTCTATAATTTCCTGTTTTTTGAAAATTTCTGTATTTTTTTCTTCAATATAGTCCTGTTTTTTATAAACATAATAGAACGTTATTAGATAACCTATAAAGGAAACTGTGTGGAAAACAACCTGAACAGGACTTAAGAGACCTTCATCAAAAATAATACTCAAAATCTCAGACATAACAGCTGAGAAAAATATAAACATGAATGTTAGACCATAAAGGATAGTAACTTTTCTGTTTAACAGGTAATCCTCTTTTGAGTAGTACTGAAAAATAGACCTTGTTTTTGTTTTTTCTTCTGTTTCCTCTCTGGGCAATGATTCAACAGGAGTTTCAATTTCAGCCATTTTACCCTCTCCTAAAGTATAAGAATTTCCTAATATTTTAATAAAATTTAAAGTCAAATAAAAACTAAAGCCAGCCTTTTTTCTTAAAAACGAGAAGGGGAATTATTGCTGATATAACCATCATAATAAGAGCAAAAGGATAACCGTACTTCCATGTAAGCTCAGGCATAAAATGAAAGTTCATTCCGTATATACTCGCTATAAGTGTTGGCGGAAGAAAAATAACAGACATTATAGTAAATATTTTTATAACCTGGTTCTGTTCTATGTTTAAAAGACCTAAAAATGTGTTTTGAAGATAATCAAGCCTCTCAAAATTAAAGGTTGTGTAATCAATAAGTGAGTTTATATCCTTTATCATAATTCTTATTTCTTCTCTTATCTCTTTTGGAACTTTGTAACTTTTTAAAAGGGAGGATAAAATCCTCTGCTTATCTATAAGGTTTTCCCTTATTGTCATATTGAAATCTTCATAATAGGAAATGGTCTCAAGAACCTGTTCTGTTATATCTATTCCTGTAAAAACAATCTTACTGAGTTTTGATATCTCCCTTGTAATAAACTCAAGTATATCTGCATCTGAATCTATCCTTATCTCAAAAATATCTGCAAGTATAAAATAGCCGTTTTCATAGTACCTTGGATTGCTTAACAACCTTTTAATAAGCTCTCTAAATGTCCTTAAATCCCTGTACCTTACAGTTATAAGAGAATGTCCCCTCAGTATAAATGTAACAGTTTCATTAAAAGCATGTTCTTTTTCAGTTATAAGGAAATAAGCATTTATCGTTATACTTTCCTCATCCTCCCAGTAACGGGAACTGATTTCAATCTCTTCCCTTTCCTGCCTCGAAGGAAATTCTAAGCTGAAATTTTCTTCGACCCATTTCAGTTCTTCATCTGTTGGAAGCAGAAGGTCAACCCAGAGAACATTTTCCCTTTCTTCATGGGATAAAAATCTGCTCAGTTCTTCAACTGTCTCAATCTTTATTTCTGTTTTTTCTTTCTTAAAAAGCCTTAACATTCTTTATCTCTTTTAATAAAAATATTTTTTATTAATTAAATATAAATAGCTGTTAATAATCAAGGATGTTATAATATAAAAGTTTGT
>CAYTOE010000051.1:7902-9975 GCA_964439255.1 uncultured Aquificales bacterium | reverse complement strand
TGGGAATATTTATAAAAATATAAGTAAATATAAAAAAATATTTAAAATTTTGATTTTTCACCTAATAAGTTTTAAAATAAGGCAAACAGTGTTTACACAACTTCTAAGAGGTGAGGAATAATGGAAACCTTTAAACTACGAGTTTTCAGATATGACCCTACGAAAGACACTGAACCTTATTACAAAACCTATGAACTTCCTGTTGAAAAAGGAATGACAGTTTTAGCTGCTCTTTTCAGGGCAAAAGAAGAACAGGATCCATCTATATCTTTTAGATATAACTGCAGGGCTGCTATCTGTGGTTCCTGTGCCATGAGGATAAATGGTCATGCAACACTTGCATGTAAGGTTCAGATAACCCACCTCCTCCAAAAATATGATACAGACACTATAACGGTAGAACCTATAGGGAACGTAAGGCCATTAAAAGACCTTATATACGATATGGATTGGCTCATAGATAAACTAAAAAGAGTTAAACCATGGTTTATCCCTAAAGAAGAGCCTCCAAGAGATGGAAAAGAGTACAGACAATCCCCTGAAGACCATAACAAGATTGATTTCGCTTCTGACTGTATTTTATGCGCATCCTGTATGTCAGATTGCAATGCATTAAAAGTGAATAAAGATTTCCTTGGACCTATGGTTCATTCAAAAGCATATAGATTCGTTGCAGATTCAAGGGATGGTGCAAAACAGGAAAGGCTTCAGGTTGTTTTAGATGATGTAAACCTTGAATGGTGTGTCAGATGTTTTGAATGTACAACAAGATGTCCTAAAGAAGTTCAACCTTATGAAAATATTATAAGGCTTAGAATAATAGCCGCTGAAGAAGGTTATAAAACACCAGGTGAGATTCATGCTGAAATTTTTGAAAAGGATATTTTAAATAGAGGACTTTTAAATGAAATGCTTTTACCTATGAGACAGGAAGGGATTTTAGGAGCTATTAAAAGAGCTCCATTCGGTATAAAAATGATGGTTAAAGGAAAAGTTAACTATGCGGATTTCTTTGGCGGTCATAAAATAAGGAGACTTGATGAAATTCAAAAAATATATCAGAAGGCCCAGGAAAAGAAAAAACAGATTCATATAAAACTTCCACAGATTATGGGTGTTATTTATGAAGATAAAAGGAAAACCGCAAAAAGAGCAAATTATGCTGAAACTGGAGGTAATCAGTAATGGCTGAATTAAAATATGCATTCTATACAGGTTGTTCTGCGAAAGGTGTAGCACCTGAACTTTACGAATCAACAAAGTTAGTTGCTGAAAAACTTGGAATGGAACTTATAGAGCTGGATGCTGCTTCATGTTGTGGAGCAGGTGCTGTACAGGAAAAAGATGAATTTTTAGCACTTACAATAAATGCAAGGAACCTCGCCCTTGCAGAAGAACTTGGACTTGACATGTTAACAATATGTAATACATGTACAGTAATGCTGAGAGAAACAAAATTTAAGCTTGACAACGACCCTGAGCTGAAGGCTGCGGTAAATGAAGTTTTATCGGAAGCAGGACTTGAATATAAAGGAACAATAGAAGTTACCCATTTCTTATGGGAAGTTATAGATGGAGTTGGGCTTGAAAAGCTCAGGAGCATGGTGGTTAGACCTTTAAGAGAGTTTAATATAGCACCGTTTTATGGATGTCATATTATAAGACCTCCTTATCTTATAGGATATGAAGACCCAGATAATCCAAAATCCATTGAAATGATAATTGAAGCTTTAGGTGGAAATCCAACAGACCATGAAGCAAGACTCGCTTGCTGTGGTTTTCACTCTTTCTGGTCAGCTGAAGATAAAGTCACATTAAAACTAACAGCTATGGACGCAGAGTCTGCAAAAGAGGAAAAAGCTGATTTTATGGTTACACCTTGTCCTTTATGTCATACACAGCTTGACGCTATGCAGGAGGAAGCTGAAGAAAGGATAGGAACCCATATAGGTATGCCTGTTCTTCATTTACCACAGCTAATAGGACTTGCAATAGGTTTAAAACCAAAACAGTTAGGTTTGGATAAACACGTTATATCCACTGAGAAAATAATCAACGCAATAGCTTAAAATC
>CAYTOE010000051.1:0-7802 GCA_964439255.1 uncultured Aquificales bacterium | reverse complement strand
AACGCCCGTATTAAAGCTGTAGTTTCTTTTGTTTTTCAAGAAGATAAGTTCTTTTCAGAAGAGGTTGCTACTGTAGATAGACTTTTGGATGGTAGTATTTCAAAAGTAAAAAGGGATACAAAATTTTCAGGTAAAGAGGGAGAGGTTTTAGTTGTTCCAACCTTTGATAAATTGAAGTTTGATTACATGATACTTATAGGTGCTGGTTCAAAAAGAAGAGCCAATTTAGACAGAGCAAGAGTTTTAGGAAGTATTGCTGCAAAAAAAATGAAACAGATGAAAATTCAAAAATTCCTTTTAGATGGGGAATCTTTAATACCTGTAAAAGAAAAAGAGGATAAAATAGCTCAGGCTTTAACAGAAGGTGTACTGCTTGGGAATTATGTTTTTGACAAGTATAAATCCAAAAAGGATGATTACAGAATAAAGGAACTTCAAATAAGGGTAAAAAGAAGATTCAAAGCTTCAGCTGAGGAGCTTGTAAATGTTGGTAGGATTTTAGCTGAAGCCCAAAACTTCACGAGAGACCTTGTTAATGAGCCGGGAAACGTTATAACTCCTGTAAAACTTGCTGAAATTGCACAGGAGTTGGCAAAAGAGTATAGATTTGAAATAAAAATTTATGATGAAAAAGAAATAGAAAAAATGGGTATGAATGCCTATCTTGCTGTAGCGAAAGGAAGTGCAAATCCACCAAGATTTATTCATATAACATACAAACCAAAGAAACCAAACAAAAAAATCGCCTTAATTGGAAAGGGTTTAACTTTTGACAGCGGAGGATTGAACATAAAACCTGGTGATTATATGAGATGGATGAAATCTGATAAATCCGGAGCATGCGCTGTTCTTGGTATTTTTAAGGCAATAGGTGAGCTAAAACCAAATGTTGAAGTCCATGGTATTATTGCAGCAGCGGAAAATATGCCTGATGGAAAATCATACAGACCAGATGATATTGTTGTTGCAAAAAATGGTGTAAGTATTGAGGTTGGAAATACTGATGCGGAAGGAAGATTAACTCTTGCTGATGCTTTATGTTATGCCTCAGAGCTAAAACCAGATGCCATTATAGATATGGCAACATTGACAGGTGCATGTATTGTTGCTTTAGGTGAATATACAGCAGGTGTAATGGGTAACAATCAGAGGCTGATAAATGAGCTTTTAGATGTTTCAGAAGAGACAGGAGAATGGATGTGGCAGCTTCCATTTAACGATATGCTAAGGGAACATATAAAAGCACCTAATGCAGATGTTTATAATATTGGAAAAACAAGATATGGTGGTGCTATTACAGCAGGTCTTTTCCTTGAGAAATTTGTTGATAAAAAAATTCCATGGGTTCATATAGACATTGCAGGTCCAGCACATACAACAACAGGATGGTACTACCATCCAAAAGGGGGAACAGGTTTTCCAGTAAGAACAATAGTAACTCTTTTAAAAGAAAGACTTGCAAAATAGAAACATCTGATAAAATTAATAGGATATTTTGATTAATTTATTAACAGGTTTTTATGGATAATTGCTGGAAAATTTTAGAAAGTATTGATGAGCCTGTAATAGCTATATCTAAAGATGAAAGTATTATTTATGAGAATCAGGCTTCTAAGCAGCTTGGAGTTATTTTAGGAAAAGATTCTTACAGAAAGCTGTTAGATTATGTTTTGGACAATAAATATTTAGATGACAGAATTTCTGTAAAAGGTATTTTTGTAGAGATAAACAGATACAGATTTTTAGTTGACGCTTTCCCCTTTGAGGAGGGGATTGTTCTTTTAATAAGGGACATAACAAGATTTGTTGAGCTTGAAGAAATAACAAAAAAAGAGGGTCTTATATTCACAATAACAAAACTGTTATCTTCCATATTCCATGATATGAAAGGTCCCATAAGCGGGATAAAAGGCGCTGTTCAGCTTTTGAAAGAAGATCCGGAAGACAGAGAGCTTATAGAAGATATACTTTATGAAATAAACCGATTGGAAAACCTGATTTCAGAAATCACATTCATAACAAAACCCCTTAACCTTCATAAAACCGAGACAAACATCCATGAGATTATAGAAAGGGTTGTAAAAAGTTTAGAAAATGTTTTTAGTGGAGTTGTTTTTATAAAAAGATACGACCCAAGTATTCCTGATATCCTGGTGGATAAAGAGTATATGACCAGAGTTTTAACAAACATTATAAGAAACGGCATTGAAGCCATAAATGGAAAAGGTAGTATTGAGATATCAACAGGTATATCATGGGACAAAATATACTCTCCAAAAGGAAACAGTATATTTATAAGGATAAAGGATTCTGGAAAAGGTGTACCTGAAGAAATATTGGATAAACTATTTTTACCTTTCACATCCACAAAAAAAACAGGAATGGGAATAGGCCTTTCATCAGCCTATAAGATAGTAAAGGAACATCAGGGAATAATAAGGTATATAGGAGACTCTACTTTTGAAATACTTCTACCTATAAAAGGTGTGAAATGAAAGCTTTTATCTTTGATGATGAAAAAACCATCAGGAATGTCCTTAAAAAGCTACTACTAAAGGAAGGTCTTTCAGTTGAAGTTTTTGATTCTGGAGAAAATGCTGTTGACACAATAAAGAAAGAAAAACCAGATATTGTTTTCTTAGATATTTTCCTTGGAAATGAAAATGGCATTGAAATTCTCAGAGAGATATCAAATTTAGAAAAAAAGCCGTATGTGATTATGATTTCAGGTCATGATGAGTACCAGCATCTTATAGAAGCTATGAAATTAGGAGCTTATGATTACATTCCAAAACCTTTTGATTTGTCAAAAATAAGAAAAATAATAAGAGAGATAGGGGAGATTATAAGCACAGATTCAATTATTGAAAACCCATCTACAGATATAATAGGGAAAAGTCCCGCAATGAGAAATGTTTTTAAGATAGTTGGTAGAGCAAGTATGGGAAATGACCCTGTCCTTATAACAGGAGAAAGCGGTACAGGAAAAGAGATTGTAGCAAAACTGATTCACAAGTTTAGCAGTCGTGGAAATAAACCCTTTGTTGCGATAAATTGTGCTGCCATACCTTTAGGTCTTGTTGAATCTGAACTTTTCGGACACGAAAAAGGTGCTTTCACAGGAGCAGATAATAACAAAAAAGGGAAGTTTATGCAGGCAGATGGTGGAACGCTGTTTTTAGATGAAATAAGCGAACTCCCATACGAAGCTCAAGGGAAACTTTTAAGGGTTTTACAGGAAATGGAAGTTTCTCCTGTAGGCTCAAATAAAACCTACAGTGTAGATGTTAGAATCATTGCTGCAACAAATAAAGACCTGATTAAGCTTATAGCGGAAGGAAAATTTAGAGAAGATTTATTTTTTAGACTTTCTGTAATAGAAATAAACCTTCCCCCTTTAAGGGAAAGAAAAGACGATATACCCGCTCTTATTGAACTTTTTACAAAAGAGGCTTTTAAAAGATATGGTATAAAAAAAGGTGGTTTTACCGAAAAGAGTATAGAGATTATAAAGGAATACGATTTTCCAGGAAATATAAGAGAACTAAAAAATCTTGTTAACAAGCTGATACTGATTTACAGAGAAAGACCTATCACACCAGATATTGTAAGAAAATACCTTTTTCCATTGGATTTACAGGAAAGTATAAACGGAAACTGGAGATATGGGTATGCAGAAGAAATAAAAAGCATGCTTCAAAAAAATAAGAAAAATATATATCTCAAATTGGTAGAGGAGGCTGAAAAAATAGTTATAGAAGAAGTTTTGAAATATACAAAAGGTAACATATCTGAAGCTGCAAAATTTTTAGGTATCCATAGAAACACTGTCCATAAAAAAGTTGAAGAATTAGATATAGATGTTAGAAAATATAAAAATTAAATAAAATTTTTAAAAGAGAGAAAAAAATGAGAAAAATTTTATTTTTCCTACTTATGATGGCTGTTGTTTCCTGCGCCCCAACATCTTCAAAAGATAAAATAAACACAAAGAAAAATGCAGATTACTACTACAAAATAGGTCTTTCTTATCTCAGTAGCGGTAATAACTCCCAGGCGATATACTATCTAACAAAATCTTATGAAATTAATCCTGATAACCCAGAAGTTTTAAATGCCCTCGGTATAGCTTACAGCTCAGTGGGAGAATTTAAAAAAGCCGAAAAATTTTTCCTTAGAGCTATAGAGTTAGCACCTGAAAAAGGAGAGGTATATACAAATATAGGTATTATCTTAGCTGAAGAAAAAAAATACAACAAAGCTATATGGTATCTGAAGAAAGCTATACAAAACCCAAATTATAAAAACAAAGAAAAAGCCTTTTACAATCTTGCACTCATTTATAAAAAAATGGGAGATGATGAAAAGTATGAAGAACATTTAAAAAAAGCTTTATCTTACAATCCTTACTTTGTTAATGCCTATATTTCTCTTGGAAATTATTACTTAAGTAAGAAGGATTACAGAAATGCATTGGATGTGTTTACTAAAGGGTATAACATAGGTATATATATACCCGAAATCTATATGGGACTTGGAAAGTCCTACTATTTTTTAGGAAAATTACCAAAAGCAAAGTACTACTTTCTAAAAGCAAAAAAATTTGCAAAAGACAATGTTTTTATATCTGGTGAAGCTGATAGATTCATAAAAAAGATAAATGAAGAAATAGCAAAACAGAAAGAAGAAGAGTTAAAAAGGAAACAGGCAGAGCTTGAAAAGTTAGAAAAAGTAAAACAGCTTGAGGAAATTACAGATGAAGCAACTTTAGAGGAGGGGACTACAACGGTTGTTCCTGTAAAAAAAGCAGAAAAAGTTGTTGAAAAAGAGGATAAAATTCCAAAATTGAAAAAACCTGTTTTAAAGAAGAATCTGAAAGAAGAGAAAAAAGAAATAAAAAACATTATAAAATTTTACGTACAGGTAGGTGTTTTTTCAAAAAAAATCTATGCTGAACAAACTGTAAAAAAGCTTAAAGAACAGAACTTTAAGCCTCTGTTAATCAAAAAAAACATGGACGGAAAACCTTACTATTTTGTTATAATAGGGTACTTCAATTCCTATTTAGAAGCCTCTAAATTCTATAGGAAAAAATTAAAACCTAAAGGGTTTAGAGGTATTGTAAAATTTGAAAGAGAAAAGGGGTAAGATGGAACAGGAAAAAATTGAGCTTTCTATAGTTATACCTATTTACAACGAAGAGGAAAATCTACCTATACTTTATGAGAAACTAAAGGAAGTTTTGGACAGATTAGGAAAAAGTTATGAAATAATTTTTGTGAATGACGGTAGTACAGATAGGTCATGGGAAATAATAAAAGAGCTTTCAGAAAAAGATGAGCATGTTGTAGGTGTAAACTTCAGAAAGAATTTTGGACAAACTGCAGCTATGTCTGCAGGATTTGAAACAGCAAAAGGGGAAATAATTATAACTATGGATGGAGACCTTCAAAATGACCCTGAAGATATACCCAACCTACTAAAAGAACTTGACAAAGGTTATGACATAGTTAGTGGATGGAGAAAGAACAGAAAAGATGCTTTTTTAAGTAGAACTCTTCCTTCAAGGATAGCAAACTGGCTTATATCAAAAGTAACAGGTGTTTATTTGCATGATTACGGATGTTCTTTGAAAGCGTATAGGGCTGAGGTGGCAAAAAGTCTGGATTTTTATGGAGAGATGCATAGATTTTTGCCTGCCCTTTCAAAGGCTGTTGGTGCAAAGGTAACTGAAATACCTGTAAAACACCATCCAAGAATATACGGAAAATCTAAATATGGAATATCGAGGACATTTAAAGTCATCCTTGACCTTATACTTGTTAAGTTTTTACTTGATTATAGAACAAAACCTTTAAGGGTTTTAGGTGGAACAGGTGCTGTTTTATTTTTTATCGGTGCGGCAGCTCTTTTGTATCTTACATTTATTAAAATTTTCCTTGGTCAGCATATAGGACAAAGACCTCTTTTAATATTTGGAACCCTTTTTGTGTTGACTGGTATTCAGCTTATATCAACAGGAATAGTGGCAGAGTTAATAACAAGAACATATTATGAATCCCAGGGGAAAAGACCGTATATCATAAAAGAGATTGTTCACAAAGACAACAGTTACAAAAAAGAGGAATATCTATCCTCTGTAGCTTCATAGTTACAGAGGGTTTTATTAAAAATGAAAAAGTACCTTAAATACTTTGAACTGTTAGTTTCTGTTGGTGTATCTGTAGGTTTCATTTATCTTTTTTACAGGATTATTGGTTTTGACGTTTTTATCAAGTTTTTAAGAGAGATATCATTTTTAAATCTTTTAATAGCGTTTTTCTTTTATATTTTTTCTTATGTAACAAGAACATTTAGATGGAAAATAACCTTAAGTATAAAGGACTTTAAAAAGCTTTTTAAAATCACCTCTTTTAATACGGTTTTTAATATTTTTCTACCTTTTAGAACTGGAGAATTTTCATTTTTTTATATGCTTAAAAAAGAAAATATCCCTTTTTCAGAAACAGCTATCAGCTTTTTCACAGTGAGAATTTTTGATGCTATATCACTTTTTACAGTTTTTGCTATTTCTTATCTTTTTTTAAAAGGATTTTTTATATATGGGATTTTGCTTTTACTTTTTATGCCTTTCAGTTTTTATCTGATAAAACTCTTTGTTGAACTTTTTAAAATTGAAAAACTAAGCAAATTTTCTAAAGAAAATCTGCATCTAAAAAATCTGTTTATTTTGTATATTCTTTCGATTTTAACTTTTGTGTCTAAATTTGTTGGATTTTTCTTTGTACTTCCTAAAAATCTAAATCTCTCTTTTCTCCAGTCCTTTTTTGCTTCAGCTGCAGGAGACCTGACAACAGTTCTTCCGATACATGGTATTGCTGGAATAGGTACTTATGAAGGGGGTTTTGCAGGTGTTTTACTTTTTTTAGGGATAGATAAAGAAACAGCCCTTTTATCCTCTGTTTTTGTTCATATTTTCATACTTTTAGGTGCTGCAACTGTAGCTGGTTTTTGCTATATTTTTCTAAGGGATTAGTATAATGGATATCATTTGCAGATTTAAAAAAAAGGGATATTTATTAATTAAAGATTTAAAAGGTGGTATTTATGGCAGAAAAATTAACAATACCTAAAGGTTACAGAAAGACAAAACAGAGAGAAGCTATTTTAAAAATATTGGAAAATGCAGAATTTCCTATACATGCAGAGGATATTTTTCTAAAGTTAAAAGAAAAAGGTATTGATGTAAGTTTATCAACCGTTTATAGAAACCTTGAAATGTTAACAAAAGAAGGACTTGTGGTTAAGTCTTATATGATGAATGAAGATAAAGCCAGATTTGCCTTACCTGATAAAAAAAATTATCTTGTTTGTGAAAAATGTGGAAAAATCGTTATTATAGATAACTGTCCTTTTGATAAATTTAAAGAAGAACTTATAGAAGTTCATGGTTTTGATATAACAGGACATAGTATAGAGGTTTATGGTATCTGTCCAGATTGCCAGAAAAAGATAAACAAATAGTAATAACTATCTTTTTATTCTTTTTTAGCTTAATGATTTTTCTATAAAAGTACTAAAGAGTTTTAAAATTTATTGACAAATGAATTTTCATTCATTATTTTTGGTATTTGAATAGAAAGTTAAGGAGTGTGATATTGCATATACCTGATGGTTATCTATCACCTGAAACATACATAACAAGCTATGCAGTTGGTATTCCCCTTTTTGCTTATGGGATAAAAAGACTTAAAAAAACCTTAAATGAAAAAACACTTCCATTAATTGCAACCTTAACTGCT
>CAYTOE010000050.1:0-10375 GCA_964439255.1 uncultured Aquificales bacterium | reverse complement strand
TGAGATTTTGTCTCAATTAAGCATCAAAAATCTACGATCGACAGACTCAGATTTTAAATCTCTATTTCTTCTGCATTAAAAACAGGACCTTCATAACAAACTCTTTGATAAGTATCTTCCTTTATATTTTTTACAACACATCCTATACATATACCAAAACCACATGCCATTTTACTTTCAAGTGAAAGATAGGCAGGAACATTTATATCTTTTGCAACCTTTGAAACAGCCTTCATCATGCCTTTTGGTCCACAAACGGCGAGAACAGTATTTTTATGCTTCGTTGCAAGCTCTTTTAAATCTCTTGTTACAAGTCCTTTTTCCCCATAACTACCATCTTCAGTGTAAATAATCACATCTTCCTCAAATCCATTTTGTTTAATCCAGTCAAGCATGGAAAGTTGTTCCCTTCTTCTTACCCCATAGATAGCTTTAAAAGGAACTCCTCTGTTTCTTAAATCTTTCATAAGAAGAGATAAACCCGCAAAACCTATTCCGCCACCAACAAGAAGGTAGTAATCGTAGTTTTCAGGAAATAGTTTTTTTCCAAGAGCACCTAAAATGTTTATATATTCTCCTTCTTTTATCTGCGTTAAAGCCTTTGTTCCTTTACCGTAAACGTCGTAATAAATCCATAGTTCATCATCCACTACATCCGCAATAGCAAATGCCCTCCTCATAAGAGGGTCAAATAAAAATTCTTTACTGCTTTTTACCATAACAAACTGGGCAGGTTTCACATTTTTTGATATTTCTGGAGCTTTTACTTTAAGAAGCCATGTTATTCCTGATATAAATCTGTTTTCAACTACAAGACATCTCTCGTCTATGTACAACAAAATCAACCTCACATATGTTTTTGTTAACATATATTATATTTGTTATGGTTAAAGAAGTGGAAATTTTACAGTTTGATAAAAGAAAAAAATATGGATTCCACAGCCTACAAGATTCTGGATTTTAGAAAAAGAGCTTCATAAAGCCATTTCTCAACTTGAAGAAAAAGGTTTCATAAATCTTCTTGAAGAGAAGATAACAGATAATGATGAACTTTTTAAAGAAATGGTTTATCTACATGAAAAAGAAATAAAAAAAAGAAGGGAGATTCTCAAAAAAAAGTACAGCCATTTATCTAACACTAAAGGATTTAAAGTCTTACTTGATACTAATATAGGAATAGGTGGAATAAGGAATTTCAGGGAAAAACCTTTTAAGTTAAAATGTCTCCATTTATGGACAGCTTATCATTTGGGTGATACTCGGTTTAGAAATTATATAGGTGAGGAAGTTCTAAAAATGATAGCTTATAACGTACATAGCTGAGAAAGTTCCAATTTGTTTACAGGAATATCCCCAATTAGCATATTTTTTAGCTTTTCAAATGCTGGTGATTCATCTGTTATAAAAATTCTTTTTATGCCATTTTCTGTTTTTGGAATATGATGTTTTTTCAGGAAATCTGTTATAGCCTGAGAAGAATCAACAATTTTAATATGGGGATAAATCTGTTTTATTGCTTTTTTTAGAAGGGGATAATGGGTACACCCTAATATAAGGGTGTCTATTCCTTTTTTTATAATTTCATCTAAATATTCCTTTATAACCATTTTTGTAATCTCGTTGTCCAACATACCTTCTTCAACAAGAGGTACAAAAAGGGGACATGGTTTTTGGTAAACTTCTACATGGGCTTTTTCAAGTAATGAATTTTTGTAGGAACCGCTTTTTATCGTTCCCTGTGTTCCAATAACACCTATTTTTCTATTTTCTGTTATTGAGAGCGCAAGTTCTACGCCTGGTTCAACAACTCCTACAACAGGTATATCAAGGTTTTTCTTTAAAGTATCTAAAGCGTAAGAAGAGGCTGTGTTACAGGCTATGACCAACACATCAATATCAAATCCTAATAAATAATTTGCACACTCGAGGCTGTATCTTATTACTGTCTCAGGAGATTTATTTCCATAAGGAACCCTTGCTGTATCTCCAAGATAATATATATCTGAAAGTGGAAATTCTCTGTTTATCTCTTTAAAAACTGTTAAACCACCTATCCCTGAGTCAAAAATACCTATAGGCATACCTATTCCTCTAAAAGTTTATGAATATCGACTCTTGGTGCATCAGACCACAGCCACTCAAGATTGTAATACTCCCTGAGTTCAGGAATAAACACATTTACCATGATATCCCCATAATCAATGGCAATCCATCTACCTTCTGAATATCCCTCTATATGAGATGGCAAGACACCTTCTTTTTTTAAGGTATGAACTATTTCGTCTGTTATAGCTTTTGTATGAACAGGAACTTCACCTGAAATAATAATCATATAATCTGCTATAGGCGAAATTTTACCTATTTCCAAAACAAGAATATCTTCTCCTTTTTTCTCTTCAGCAGCTTTAACTATTTTTTTCAAAATCTCTTCAGTACCGATGGTGAATCCTCCTATTGATTTTTTAGAAGCTCTTTTGCTTTTTCTGCATAAGCAGATTTTGGATAAGTTTTAATCACATATTTAAGGACTTCTTTTCCTCTGTTTTTTCCTTCTTTTATTCTATCCAATATTTTATCAACATGTTCCTGTAACAGGTTTTTCCTGTTTATCCATACGTTCTTTTTGTTTATATCTTTTTCCGACTGTATTTTTTTCTCAAGTTCTTCTATTTTTTTTCTGTACTCTTCAAGCTCTTTCCTGTACTGTAAATCTGATTTTATCAGATTTTCCCCTATTTTAAAGCTTAATCTGTCCTTTTCTAAATAATCCCCAAATTCATCATAGGCTTTTTGGTAGTAAACAGCAGCAGCATAGTACTTTCCTAATTTTTCATATAGATTTGCTATCTCTAACAAATGCTGGGCTTCTATCAGTTTTGCTTTTTTTATTATTTTTTCTGCTTTTTTTGCATAAATGGTGTCTGGATAGTTATCTAAAAGTTCTTCTGCTTTTTCTTCAGCTTTTATAACATAGGTTAAGTCCCTTTCTGAACCTGGAGAAACTTTCATATAAGAATCAGCCAACTTGTATAGAACTTCCGGAACCTGTGGTGCTGTTGGGAAAAGGGCTAAAAACTCCTCAAACTCAACTATGGCGTCAACATAGTTTTCCTCAAGATAGTAAGAGTTTGCGAGCATATATCTGAGCTTCAAAAGTTCTTTTGTTGTTAAACCCTCAGCTTTATAAATGGCATCTTTTAGATATTTTCTTGCATCTTCATACTCACCTTTTTTGTATAAATCGTAAGCTTTATGTATTACATCAACTTTTTTTACTTTTTCTGCACATGATATAACAAAAGCAGCGGTAAAAACTATAATCAATACTCTTCTCATACTTCTCTCTCTAAAATGTATTTATCAACAGGCAGGTTTATATCATATTTGATTTTTATGAATTCTTCCATACCAACCTGTTTTAAAAATTCTTTTATTATTTCCTCTAAAGATGGATGTACTTTAATAGATAACTTTGCAAATGGTTTCATCTCTTCAATCTTTTTTTCTATCTCAAACAGTAAAAGCTGAAAATTCTTTGTGTAGCCTTTTCCTTTACATGTATAGCATACATCACTTAGCTGTTTTATTAAACTCTCCTCTAACTTCTTTCTTGTAAGTTCAAGAAGTCCTAAAGATGTGAACTCTTTTATTTTTACAGGCCTTTTATCTTTTTTTACTTCATCTTTTAAAAACTCAATAAGGGCTTTCTTTCTTTCTTCGTCTTTCATATCTATAAAATCTATTACGATTATTCCCCCTAAATCTCTCAGTCTCAGGTGTTTTGCTATCTCTTTTGCCGCTTCAAGGTTTGTATGGTAGGCTGTGTCTTCAAGGGACTTGTGTTTACAGTGTCTTCCACTATTTACATCTATTACTACAAGGGCTTCTGTTTCTTCTATAACTATATAACCACCGCTTTTTAACCAGACATAAGGATTAAGAATTCTGTTTATTAACCTTTCTATCTGGTACTTTGTATATAGAGACACATTTTTATTTTTATAGATGTTTATACTGATATTTTTATTTGGAAAATTTTTTTCAACGTACTTTTTCAGTTCTTTGTATATTTTCAGGTCATCTGTTACTATCTCTGATATTTCCCCTGCATAATCTCTCAGTATTGAAAAAATTTTGTTTTTTTCTTCATATATCAGAGAAGGTATTTTTCTGTTTGATGCCTGTTTAACAATATTTTCCCATAAAGTTTTCAATGACAGAAAATCTTCTATTATGCTTTCAGCAGATGCATGTTCAGCGGATGTTCTTATAATAAATCCATACCCTTCTTTGTTAAAAGGTTCTATTATTTTTTTTATCTCTTCTTTTAGACCTTTATTTTCGATTTTTGTTGATATAGAAACCTGATGTGTTGTAGGAAGTAAAACGATATACTTTCCAGGAAGGGTGATTTTGCATGTTAGTTTTGCTCCTTTTGTATTTATAGGAGCCCTTTTTACCTGAACTAAAATAGATTTTCCAACTTCGATAGAAGGGCAGGTTTTTATATCTTTTAAAGGTAAAAAAGCTTCCCTGTCTTCACCTATATCAACAAAAGCCGCATTCATAGCAGGAACAAATCTTTTTACTTTTCCTTTGTATATGTTCCCAGATTGTTTGAAATGGTTTAGATATTCCACTCTAAGCTCAATGGGTTCTTCATTTTCATAAATAATGAACATATAGAGATTTTTTGAAGATACTATAACTAATCTTCTATTCAAGAAATTACCTGATTCTAAATATTTGCAAACTGAAATTAATAATAAACCCTGTAATGAATTTTATCAAGACAGGGGGAGATTTCCCCCTTTGTGTGGATTTAGTTAGATTTTTTATGAATTTTACCTGCTATAAAGTCTGCGTCTCTTTCTGGGAGTTGTTGAACCCATGTCATTAAAGGGTCTTTACATTCAGGTAATCTAACCTGTTTACAGGTATCTATACAGTTTCCACATACTATACATGCCTGAATTCCTTTATAAAAATCATTTATATAAGCCATTCTCCTTGGATCGAGAGCCATTGGACAGTTTTTAATACATTCTTTGCATGTACCACAATCTGTAAGGTCAAATTTTGGATCCATTGTTGGTTTAAATTTATGGTGGTAAGGTGTGATTTTCTGGTATATTCCTGTTGGACAAAATGTTCTGCACCACCTTTTCCCTATAAAAACCTCAAAGTAAACAATTCCTAAAACGCCTAAGAAAGAACCCCACATCCACAGGAAAGATGGATTTGTCTTATAGAAGAAAACCCTGAGGTCTGTTGCCCAGTTAAAAAACAGAAGTGTAAATAAAACAGCGATAACAAATGAAACTATATAATACATAAATTTACTTCCTGCAGATGACATAGGGTTAAACATCTTTCTTCTGAGTTTTTCTGCAAGCTCTGCCACCCAACCTCCAGGGCATATCCATCCACAGAAAACCCTTCCATTAACAAGGTTCATTACAATAACAAGTATTGCAAAAAAACCTGCTGCAAATATAACAGGACCAAGTCCATCTTGAAGTGAAACTCTTTCTCCAAAAATCCAGGATTCATTATGTGCTATGTCAATTTTTGCTATTTTTAGTTCCGGTATTAGTATCAAGGCTAATATTACTGCTATATAAACTATATTCCTGAGTACAGTAAACTTATGGGTTTCCCAGTAAGATGGTTTGGGACATGCCTGAGCTGCTTGCATAGAAGACATTTTCTTACCTCCAAATAATATAATAAAGATGTTAAAGATATTATAATATAATATATTGTAGTTTGTTAGTTTTTGCTAACCTAAAATTAAAAAGAGAGGTATGGAGAATGAAGAAAGTTCTCGCGTTCTTTTTTGTTGTTTTATCAGCGTTGTTTTTTGCTTCATGTGAAGGTAAAGGAAAGGTCGTTATCAAAGAACCTCCAAACGCCGATGTTTACGTTAATGGTAAACACGTAGGTAAAACACCTATTGTTTTAGAACTAAAAGAGGCTAAATACGATTTTGTTGTTGCCACAACACCATGGGATTTAGATATAAAAAAAGGTGTTCAGGTATATTTCGATAAAACTATAGAATTAAAATTCAAGCCTACACCAAGGGGACTTTTAGTTGCTGATACAAAACCTGAAGGAGCTGTTGTTTTAGAAGGTAAAAACCCAATAGGGAAAACTCCTTTGAAGGAAAAAATTCCTGTTGGAGACCATGAACTAATATTTAAACTTGGGGATGTTGGAACAACAAGGATTGTAAATATACAGTACGGAAAGACAACAAAGATTTTTGTTAATCTTGAAAAAGCTGTTGTTCATTTCTTTGCAAAACCAGAAGATGGAAAACTTATAATAGATGGAAAGGAGATAGGTTCTTTTCCAAAGACTGTTGAACTTGATCAGGGTGTTCACAAAATCACAGTTGAAAAGGGTATATTTAAGGATACATTTGATTTAAAAGTTAAAAAAGGAGATGAAATCAAAGTTACGTATATCCTTGAACCTGTTCAGCTTCCACCGGTTCAGGCTTACGGTCCTCTAAGCTTTACACCTGATAACAAATACCTTGTTTCTATGGGTAAAGCAGGTATTTATTTCTGGGATATTAAAAAATTCAAACCTCAGATATCCCTTTACGACCCTAAAGATGTAAGAAACTTCGATAAATTTATAAACTACGGTATAGCCCAAAACGGAGCCTATGTAGCAGGTATAAAACCTATAAGAAAGCTCGCTTATGCTTTGAAAGATAAAACTAAGAAGTACGACAAAATATTAGTCTGGGATATGAAAACAACTTTCCCTGTTCTATCAAAGTTATATCCGATGGAATCTATGGCTGTTTCTTTTAGTAAAGACGCATCAAAACTGTACTTCATTACAAAAGATGGCAAAATCAAGATAGCAGATAGAAATTCAGGAAGTATAAAAGGAGAAAAAGATTTAGGACACAAACCTACTTATGTTAGATATAAGGATGGAAAGATTTATATAGCTACAGATGATGGCTTTATCTTAGTGTTTGACACAGAAACAGATTCTGTTTCCCAAAGTAAAAAAGTTCATAACGGAAAAATCTACACAGTTGAAATATCAAAAGATGGAAAAAATATTATTACAGCTTCTTCTGACAAAACAGTAAAAATTCTCGATACATCTTTAAACACAGTTAAATCATTTGCCTTTAACAAAAAGACACTTTCTGCTAATATTTCTCCTTCCAAAGAAAAGCTTGCAATTGGTTTTGATGATAATTCTGTAAATGTTGTAGATATGAAAACTGGAAAAGAGTTATACTCTATAAAAAATCTAAGAGCACAACCAAAATTCCTTGTATTCTCAAATGAAGAAATTCTTATAACAGCTTCAGATATAAACAGCCCTGTTGTTGATATATGGAAAAACGGTCATTTACTTAAGAAATGGATTCAAACTATTCAATAAATCAAAAGCCCTCTCTTTGAGGGCTTTGTCTGTATTTCTTTTTTTTCAAACATAAATTAAGATATAGTTTAGTTATCTTTAATAAAACTTCCGAGGTGTTTAATTAATGTGCGGTGTATTTGGTGTTTATAATAATACAGCTGCTTCCCATATGACATTTTTAGGTCTCCATGCACTTCAACATAGAGGTCAGGAGTCTGCTGGAATAGCTGTTTCAAATGGATATGATATTAACCTTAAACTTGGAGAAGGACTTGTTACAAAAGTTTTTAAAGAGAGTGATTTGAATGAGCTGAAAGGGGATATAGCTATTGGCCATGTAAGATATTCAACAGCTGGTGGTTCAGACCCAAAAAATATACAGCCTCTTTTTGCCCATTTTTACGGAGGTTCTTTTGCTATAGCCCATAATGGAAACCTTACAAATGCTACAGAAATAAGGGTGGAGCTTGAAAAGGAAGGAGCTATATTCCGTTCCACTTCTGATACAGAAGTTTTTATACATTTAATCGCCAGGGCAAAGGAGCCTCCTCCATCCCATATTATGCTACACAAGAACGATAAAGAGTTTCTGCCTCTTATTTTTGATGCTATGAAAAAAGTCAAGGGCGCTTATTCTCTTGTTGTTTTAAGAGAAAATCAGCTTATAGCTATAAGGGATCCCTTTGGATTTAGACCCCTTGTTTTAGGGAAAAACAGAACAGGCAGTTTTTTTGTAGCTTCAGAAACATGTGCCCTTGATATAGTTGATGCTGAGTACCTGAGGGATATTAAGCCCGGCGAAGTATTTGTTATAGATGATGCCGGTATGAGGTCATATTTTCCCCTTGATTATACAGAAGAACCAAAAAAATGTATTTTCGAATTTGTTTATTTTGCAAGGCCTGACAGCCTTATATTTAAAGACTGGGTTTATGAGATAAGAAAAGAAATGGGTAGAACCCTTGCCAAAGAGTACAGAGTTGAAGCTGATTGTGTCGTTCCTGTTTTAGATTCAGGCTTACTTGCAGCAAAAGGTTATTCAGAAGAAAGCGGAATTCCCTTAGAAATAGGTCTTATAAGAAATCATTATGTTGGTAGGAGTTTTATTCAACCAAAACAGGAAATAAGAGACCTTAGTGTAAAACTCAAACTCAACCCTGTAAGGCAGGTTGTAGAAGGAAAAAAAATTGTTGTGATTGATGATTCTCTTGTAAGGGGAACAACAAGTAAAAAGATAGTGAATATGTTAAGAAAAGCAGGTGCCAGGGAAATTCATTTTCTTTTAAGCTCACCACCTGTTATAAGTCCCTGTTATTATGGTATAGACACACCAACAAAAGAAGAACTTATCGCCGCTAATATGAGCGTTGAAGAAATAAGAGATTTTATAGGTGCAGATAGTCTTTACTATCTGTCAATAGAAGGAATGATAGCTGCTGCAAATAAACACCATCAAAAAGGTTTCTGTACAGCCTGTTTTACCGGAAACTATCCTGTTTTATAGAGGCAGGTTTAAACCTGCCTTTTATGCATAGGCGATAGAAAATGATTTTATCAATCTTTTTAAAACGGTTATTGCACTCTCTTTTTTTGTGGCTATTAAAGGTAAATACACACCTTCTACAGACAGAATATTTTTTATTTCTTCTACAGATAAAGCTCCTGGTATATCCTGTTTGTTACATCCAATTATAAAAGGTATATTATCCTTATAAAAGTAATCAATAAATTTCGCTCCATTTTTTATATTTTCAACATTTGTACTATCAACAAGGAGAATAAATCCTGATTTGTTTTTATCTAATACATCCCACATAAACTTAAACCTTTCCTGTCCCGGAGTCCCAAAAAGATGAATCACCTTGTCTTCTAAAAAAATTTTTCCGTAATCCATAGCAACAGTTGTCTCTAATTTTTCTTTAGCTTCTTTTACATCTGTTATTTTTCTTTCAGTTGAAATGACATTTTCTGTTAATGTTTTGATGAACTGGGTTTTACCAGAAGAAAAATCACCGGTAACAAGCACTTTTACAGTTTCCATTTTACTCTCCAAAAATTGGCTTCTTAAAAAGCTATTCGGAAAAAAGGATTTATATATAAATATGTTTCAATCATCTTGAAGTTAACCGAAAAATTTTATAGATTTAATCTTCTTCAAAATTTCTAAAAGAGGTAAAAGTATGTCAAAGGATTTTGTCCACCTTCACCTGCACACCCATTATTCACTGCTGGATGGAGCAATAAAGATTCCTGAACTTGCACAGAAAGCCGTTGAATACGGATACAAAGCTGTTGGAATGACAGACCACGGTAATATCTTCGGAGCCGTCCAGTTCTATCAGGAAATGAAAAAAGCAGGGATAAAACCCATCATAGGTATGGAAGCTTACTTTACATCAAATAGATTTGAAAAAAAGGGTGAAGGTTCAGATGACATCCTTTCGGACAAAAACTACCACCTTATACTCCACGCAAAAGACAAAACAGGATTTAAAAATTTGATGAAGCTTTCCTCTCTGGCATACACAGAAGGTTTTTACTACAAACCGAGAATAGACTGGGAACTGCTGGAAAAATACCATGAAGGGCTAATATGTCAGACAGCATGTCTTAAAGGTTTTGTTCCCCACCTTCTTGCACAGGGAAAGTTTGACGAGGCATACCAACAGGCAAAAAGGTTAAAAGATATTTTTGGAGATGATCTGTACTTTGAGATACAGATAAACGGTCTTCCTGAGCAGGAAGAGGCAAATAAAGGAATTATACAGCTTGCTAAAAAGCTTGGGGTAAAAATTGTCGCAACAAACGACTCCCATTATCTCAATCCGGAAGATCAAAAAGCCCACGACATCATAAAAGCCCTCCAGATGAAGCTTACTCTGAAGCAGTTAAAAGAAAAAGGAAGAGCCTTTAAAGTAGGGGGTCTTCATTTTACAAGACCTGAAGAGATGTACGAGAAATTCAAAGGATA
>CAYTOE010000049.1:0-10477 GCA_964439255.1 uncultured Aquificales bacterium | reverse complement strand
ATAGCAATGGCATTTGTTGATAAATATGTTGAAAATCTAAAAGATTACTTAGAGAAAAAAGAGATTGTTGAAAACTATGCCTATGCTCTTGCTCAAAAATTAACAACAAAAGAGGTTCATGTATTTTTAAACACAGCTGATGAACCTGAAAAAGAGTCTGTATATATAACTGTTACTGGAACGTCTGCAGAAGCTGGTGATGATGGTCAGGTTGGTAGGGGAAATAGGGTTAATGGTTTAATCACCCCTTACAGACCTATGAGTCTTGAGGCCGCAGCAGGAAAGAACCCTGTTTCCCATATAGGAAAGATTTACAATACAGCAGCTATGGATTTAGCTGAAAGAATTGTTGCAGAAGTAGAAGAGGTTGAGGAAGCTTACGTTTACCTTGTTAGTCAGATAGGTAAGCCTATAACTGAGCCACAGGTTTGTGATGTTAAACTTAGAACAAATAAAGACATAAAGGGAATAGAAGAAGTAGTTAGAAAAATAGCTCAGGAAGAGATAGATAAACTTCCAGAAACATGGAAAAAATTCCTTCAAAGACATTTTAGACTTTACTAAATTTTTAAAGACCCCTTTTAGGGGTCTTTATTCAATCTTTCATTGAAACCTTTTATTTTTTAGATATAATTTAAATATCCCTTACAATTCTCTATTTTTCACCTGAAAAAATATATAAGGAGGTGGAAAATATGGAATTGTGGGTGTCTGTTAATGGTGAAAAACAAAAATTTCAAGGTTCTTTCAGATCTGTAATGGAAAAAATTTTTGAAAATGGAAAAGACAAAGAATTAAAACTCCTTTCAATTCATGCACCAAAAAAAGAACTTAGAAGATTTAAAAGGGAAATGAGGGCAAATCATAAAAACCTCTATGAAGTAGCAAAAAATATGACAAAATGGTTTTTAAAATCAGAGTACAGAAGGACAAAGCACTGTTTAAAATACTTCAAAAATAAAACAGATAAAAGGTCAAAAGAGTACTACAAAAATTATCTAAAAAGATTAGAAGAGTTGGAAAATAAATGCAAAATTTTTGAAAATGCGTAAGGCTCTACATGTAGAGCCTTACTCCCTTTCAAGTGTTTCATCTATCCAGTGAAGATAATCCTGAGAACCTCTTACCACAGGTATAGCTATAATTTCTGGAACAGTGTAAGGGTGTATCTCTTTTACCCTTTCTTCTAATTTATTAAATCTGTCTTCCCTTGTTTTTATGATAAGCAGATATTCATCCTCATGTTCAACATTCCCCTGCCAGTAGTAAATGGAACTTATCTTCTGCGTTATATTTACACATGCTGCAAGTTTTTCATTTACAACTGTATCTGCAATCTTTTTAGAAGTTTCTATATCTGGTGTTGTAACATAAACAACTATATAACTCATATCTTCCCCTATTTTTTCTCACTTAATTTTGCTTCATCTGTCTCTGCTGATGGTTTTTTAATCTCAACTGGTGAGATTTTTACAAAGTTGTTAATCTCATCATCGAATCTCTCAAGAATTTTTGCTGCTATTTCACTATCGGTATAGGTTTTATGTTTTGATACCAACCTTTTTATCTCTTCAATATCCTCATTATCAAGCTCATCTATAAACACATAAGATGTGTTTATCTTTCTTTCTATTTCTCCTTCTGGGTCGTAGATGTAAGCAACACCACCTGTCATACCTGCCCCAATGTTAACTCCTGTTTTTCCAAGTACAACAACCGTTCCGTTTGTCATGTACTCACAGCAGTGGTCTCCAGCTCCCTCTATAACAGCAACAGCTCCTGAATTTCTTACTGCAAATCTCTCTCCTGCTATACCTGAAGCAAAAAGGTGTCCACCTGTTGCTCCGTAAAGACAGGTATTACCCATTATTACATTATCGTAAGATTTTCCTTTAAACTCTTTAGGTGGTTTTATTACAATAAGACCTCCTGTCATTCCTTTTCCGACGTAGTCGTTTGCATCTCCTGTAAGGATGAGATTTAAACCTGGAACACAGAAAGCTCCAAAAGACTGACCACCTGTTCCCCTAAAGTTAAGTTCTATTTTTGAAAGTCTGAGTCCTTTATCTCCGTATCTTTTAACTATCTCATGGGCTATCCTTGCCCCAACAGAACGGTAAACATTTCTTATTACATAAAACCCTGCATAATTTTCCTGCTTTTCTATATAAGGGAGAATATCTTTAAGTATTTCCTCATCAAAAGGTTTCTTAGGAGGGTCATTTCTATCCTGTACACATCTTATAGGTTTTGACATATCAGGTTTTTTAATTATGTATCCGATGTCTACAAACTTGGCTTTGTAATGGTCTGTAGGTATTTTTGGCTTTATAAAATCAACCCTTCCTATAATATCATCAAGATGTTTGTATCCTAAATCTGCAAGCCATCTTCTTACATCCTGTGCAAGGAACATTAAGTATCTGATTACATGTTCAGGCTGTCCAGGGAATTTCTCCCTCAGTCTTTCATCCTGTGTGGCAACACCTACAGGACATGTGTTCAAGTGGCACTGCCTTGCCATTACACAACCTTCTGCCACCATAAGTGATGTTCCAAGTCCAAACTCCTCAGCTCCAAGAAGAGCTCCAACTATGATATCTCTACCTGTTTTTATCTGACCATCAACTCTCAGTTTGACCCTTCCTCTAAGGTCGTTATCTATTAAAACCCTCTGAACTTCAGAAAGACCGAGCTCCCATACAGTTCCTGCATGCTTTATAGATGTTAAAGGTGAAGCTCCTGTTCCTCCGTCGTGTCCTGATATATGGATAATATCTGCAAAGGCTTTTGCCACTCCTGATGCAATTGTTCCTATTCCTGTTTCAGAAACAAGTTTCACTATAACTTTTGCTTTTGGATTTATCATCTTAAGGTCGTATATAAGCTGGGCTAAATCTTCAATTGAGTAAATATCGTGGTGTGGAGGAGGAGATATAAGGGTAGTTCCTGGTTTTGCCCTTCTTAAGAATGCTATATATGCATTAACCTTTTTACCTGGAAGCTGTCCACCTTCTCCAGGTTTTGCACCCTGTGCTATTTTTATCTCTATCTCTTCTGCTGAGTTTAGATATTCAGGTGTTACTCCAAATCTCCCTGATGCGACCTGTTTTATTTTTGAGTTTTTAATTGTTCCATATCTTGCAGGGTCTTCTCCACCTTCTCCAGAGTTTGATTTTGCTCCAACCCTGTTCATTGCCTCTGCAATTGTTTCGTGGGCTTCTCTTGAAAGAGCTCCTATAGACATAGCTGCACCAACAAATCTTTTAACAATCTCTTCTGCTGGCTCAACTTCCTCTATTGGAATAGGTGGTCTGTCTGATTGGATTTCAAAAAGGTCTCTTACAGTTACAGGTTTTTCTCTCCATGCATCCTCTGTAAACTTAAGGTATTCTTCCCAGCTTTCTCCTCTAACAGCTTTATGCAAATCCCTAACAGCATTTGGGTTCCATGAGTGGAATTCCCCATCTCTTCTGTGTCTGAACTCTCCTCCTGTTGGAACCTGAATCTTTTCAGAGGCAAATGCCTCATTAAACCTTATAAGCGTTTCCTGTGCTATTTGTTTAACACCTATTCCGCCAAGCTGTGAAGGTGTTCCTGGGAAGTATTTATCGATAACTTCTTTCCCTATACCAAGGGCTTCAAAAAGACCAGAACCTCTATAACTCTTTATGGTAGCTATACCCATTTTTGACATAATTTTTAAAAGGCCTTCATTTACAGCTTTTCTGTAGTTGTCTAATGCCTCTTCAAAGGAAAGAGAAAACTTTTTATCTTCTTCTACTAAATTTCTTAATATCTGGACAACCATATAAGGATTTACAAGTGTGGCACCGTATCCGATTAAGAAAGCAAATGAATGGGTATCTCTTACTTCTCCTGTATCAGCAACAAGAGAAAATTTACTTCTTTTTCCTTTTCTTCCCATGTAGCTGTTAACAGCAGCAACTGCAAGTCCTATCGGTATAGGTGCTCCTTCTATAGATATATCTCTGTCTGTTAACACAATAAGCTCTTTTCCGCTATCTACTGCATCCTCAACCCTTTTGCATATACTATCCAGTGCAGGCTCTAAAGCATCATCGTAAGGGTCAAATATAGCAGGTATTATCTCAACTTTCCCGTTGTACAGCTTTATCAGTTCTTCCATTTCATTATCAAATATGACAGGAGAGCTGAATAAAAGCTGTTTTGCATGTTCAGGGGTCTCTTTAAGGAAGTTTTCTTTTTTACCAACGTATGTATTTAGAGACATTACTTTCTTTTCTCTGATTGGGTCTATAGGAGGGTTTGTTACCTGTGCAAATCTCTGTTTAAAGTAAGATGGCAAAAGCTTTGGTTTTTTTGATAGAACTGATAGAGGAGTGTCATTTCCCATAGAGTAAATGGGGTCTGCTCCTTTTTCAGCCATAGGTTTTATAAGCATATTTATCTGGTCTTTGCTGTATCCAAAAACAACAAGTTCCCTTGTTATATCCTTTGGTTCTGTATCTGGGTAATCTTTAACAGGAACAAACTCTTTGAGATTTTCTTCTATCCATTCTTTGTACGGTTTTCCTTCCGCTACTTTGTGTATAACATCTTTTGAGAAGTATATCTTTCCTTCTCTTGTATCAATTGCGATTTTATCTCCTGGTCCAAGTCTTCCTTTTTTCAGAATTTTTTCTTCTGGAATGTCAACAGTTCCTACCTCTGAAGCCATTATAACTGTATCTTCTGTTATTACGTATCTTGCAGGTCTCAAACCATTCCTATCTAACTTTCCTATAACTACATTTCCATCTGTAAAAGCTATAGCAGCAGGTCCATCCCAGGCTTCAAATATACATGAAAAGTACTCATAAAAAGCTTTTTCTGTATCAGAAAGCCTGTCGTCGTTTTCCCAAGCCCTTGGGATTAGGGCATTTATGGCAACCATTGGGTCTTTTCCAGACATTACAAGAAACTCAAGGGCGTTGTCTAAAGAAGCTGAATCAGAATCATCATACCTGACAATAGGAAGAATATCTTCTGCTAAATCCCCCCAGATTTCTCTAACATCTTCGGCTTTTGCATTTATCCAGTTTCTGTTTGCTGAGATTGTGTTTATCTCTCCATTGTGGGCAAGCATTCTAAATGGCTGGGCAAGTTTCCACTGGGGAAATGTGTTTGTTGAAAATCTCTGGTGGAAAAGGGCAAGACCGCTCTCATAATCTTCATCCTGAAGGTCAGGGTAAAAATATTTGAGTCTTGGAGCTGTAACCATACCTTTATAAACAATAGTTCTGTTTGAAAGGGAAGGAATGTAAAAATCTTTATATTCCTCTATTTTTGATAAAGTCTCAATCTTTTTCCTTAAAATGAAAAGCTCTTTTTCGAAATTTTCTACTTCTGCACCTTCTTTAGAAATAAAACCATGCCATATATCTGGCATATTCGATTTCGCTATAACGCCAAGTTCCTCTTCAACAATAGGAACCTTTCTCCATCCTAAAAACTTGAATCTTTCATTTACTATTTTTTCTACTTCTCTTTTCAACTCTTCAGTTTTTTTAGATGGGAAGAAGAATACACCAACGGCAAAATCTTCTGGGGCTGGGATATCTATATTAATTTTTGACAGCTCTTTTTCAAAAAATCTATAAGGGATATGGGTTAATATACCTGCACCATCTCCTGTTTTTCCGTCTGCACTTACAGCTCCCCTGTGGTCAAGGTTGGCAAGGGATGTTAATGCATCTGAAACGAGTTTGTGGCTTTTTATTCCTTTTATATTTACTATAAAGCCAACTCCACAGGAATCTCTATCAGAAAATACATTTGTCATACTTGATACTCCTTTATGTTTAATTGCAGGTAGCTAATTATTATATATCCTTAGTAAAAATTTATACAAACTATACAGGTATAAACCTGTTTATTCCTTTAAAAGGGTGTTCTTTTTGTGGTATTATTTGAAAAATACTGAGACAGGAGGAACAGTTTTGGTAATAAAAGGTAGAGTCTGGAAATTTGGTGATGATATCAATACAGATGAAATAATACCTGCAAGGTACCTTGTAACAACAGACCCTGAAGAACTTGCGAAACATGTGATGGAAGATGCAGACCCAGATTTTCCTAAAAAGGTTAAACCTGGTGATATTATTGTTGCGGGGAAAAATTTTGGATGTGGTTCCTCAAGAGAACATGCACCTTTAGCTATAAAAGGTGCTAAAGTTGGAGCTATTATTGCTGAGTCTTTTGCAAGAATCTTTTACAGGAATGCAATAAACCTCGGCCTTCCTATCATAGAATCTCCAGAAGCTGCAAGAGAGGCTGAAGAAGGAGATATTATTGAGATAGATATGGATAAGGGAAAAATAATAAATGTTACAAAAGGAAAAGAATATTCATTTAAACCTCTCCCTGAGAGTTTGAAAAAGGTTTTTGAAGCAGGCGGATTAATGGAGTATGCACAGGATAAATTGAAGGGAGAATAAAATGCCTGTAAAAAAAATTCTTATCTGTGTTGATTTTTGTGACATAGTAGATTCTGTTGTTGATACAGGAAGGTACTTTTCAGATTTATTTGATGCTGATATCCAGATAATTCACGTCATAGAACCTCCTTCTCCTCTTTTATATGAAGAAGGTTTTGAGCCTCTTCTAACAGTTGATGGTGTTGAGTTAGTTGTCGAGGTTGAAAAGCTCCTTAAAGAGAAAGCTGAAGAGGAAATAAAAAAATACATAAAGAAGTTTGATAAACCTGTAAATTACTTTATTGAAATTGGAAATATAGCTGAAACCATATTGGAACATGCAGATAAAAATAATATAGACCTTATAGTTATTGGAAGTCATAAAAAAGGACTGATAGATAAACTTTTAATTGGCAGTACAGCTGAAAAGATTATAAATAAATCCAGAACTTCTGTAGTTGTTGTTAAAGGTGAACCAATAAAGGAAATACATAAAATATTAGTTGGTTATGATTTTCTCCTGAACTCAATGGAAGCCCTTGATTTGGCGGAAGATATTGCAAAGAGGACAAAAAGCGAGATAGATATAGTTCATATAGACAGTGATGAATGGTTTGCCCATCTTGCTCATGTTTATGAGGAGGTTTTTGAGAAGAAGAAAAAGATATTAAACGATTTAAAAGAACGTATTGAAAAAGAAATTGGTGTTCCTGTTCGTGTTGAGATAGAAAAGGGAAATCCTGATGAGCTTCTATTGGAAGAGATTAAAAAGTTCAATCCAGACCTTGTAGTTGTTGGTAAAAGGAAAGGTAAAAAGATAAAAAGAATATTCCTTGGAAGAACAGCTATGAAGGTTGTTAGAAACTCTGAAAAACCTGTACTTATAGTAAGAAAAAGAGAAGGTGAATAAATGAAAAAATTAGCTGTTTTAGCTGCCACAATATCTATATTTTACTCATGTGTTGCAGCTGTAGATAAACAGAAAGAGGCTTATTATAACTATATGGCCTGTAAATACGCTTATCTCAGGGGTCAGGTTATATCTGCATATCTTTTCTGCAAGGATGCTTTAAAAGAAGACCCAGACTCTTACACCCTTTATGAAGAAACTATAAAGATGGCTGTATTTTCAAATAGAGAGTCTGATGCGAGGAAACTTTTGAAAGAGATGCTAAATAAATTTTCAGATAAACCTGAAACATACGAATTTGCAGCGAGGGTTTATAAAACATTAGGAGATAACCAGAATCTAAGGAAAATTTTAGAAGAAGGGACAAAAAAATTCCCTGACAACGTTTATTTACTCAGAAAATTAGGTGATTTTTATATACAGAAAGGCAATTACGATAAAGCTATAGAAGTATTAAGAACACTTATTCAGATAGAGCCTGATAACTACAGATATTATTATCTCTTAGGAAGACTTTATATATACAAGGATTACTATGATGCAGCTCTACTTGCCCTCGAAAAGGCATTTAAACTAAAACCAACAGAAAGAAATATATACTCTTTGCTTGCTGAACTTTACAAACAGAAAGGAGATTACAAAAAAGCTGAAGAGGTGTACAAAGAGGTTTTAAAGAAAGACCCTAAAAACTTTGATGCCTTAAACAGACTTTTTCAGCTTTATGTTCAGCTTGATAGAAATGAGGAGGCTGAAAAAGTTATAAACAGAATTGTTCAGCTTTATCCCCATGAAAAGGATGTTATTTTAAAAAAGTTCTATCTTTATCTTAAAGAAGGAAAAGCAAAAGAGGTTGTAAAGGATATAGAAGTTTTAGCTAAAAAGTACCCTAAAGATGTGGAGATTTTATCTGTTTTGGGAATGGCTTATGAAAGTATAGGTGAATTTGACAAAGCTATAGAGACTTACAAAAGAGTTATAAAACTCGAGTCTGATAATGAGGAAATTTATGAAAGATTGGCTGACGTTTATATTAAAATTGGAGAGTACAAAAAAGCAGAAAAGGTTTTAAAGGAGCTTATAAAACTAAATAAACTTGAGTACAGGTACTTTTTACTTTTAGCTGATGTAGAGGATAAACTTGGTCATCCAGAAGAAGCTATAAAAGTAGTAGAGAAAGCAAAAAAACTAAATCCAGATGTTCCTGTTTTGTTTTTTATGGAAGCTATATACTACGATGAGCTTGGAAACTGGAAAAAAACAGAAGAAGCCTTAAAGAAAGCCCTTAAACTTAGACCAAATTTCCCTGATGCCCTGAACTACCTTGGATACTCCTATATAGTAAGAGGTATTGATATAAACAAAGGTATAGAACTTGTTAAAAAAGCTTTAAAGTATGCGCCTGATAATCCTGCATATATAGACAGTCTTGCCTGGGGATATTTCAAAAAAGGTGATATAGAAAAGGCTTATCACCTTATCCAGAAGGCTTACAAGGGGATGTCTGAAGACCCTGTTGTTACAGAACATTACGCTGAAATACTTGAGAAATTAGGTAAGAAAGAAGAAGCTTTAAATCTGTATAAAAAAGCCTTGAAAAAACTTGAGGAAATGAAGAAAGAGCCTGAGAAAGGTATAAAAGAAAAAATATTGAAAAAGCTTAAAGAATTAGAAAGATGAGAAAATTTTTAATACTGTTTTTTTTATCTTTTCCTTTGCTTTTTTTTTCATGTGCTAAGATAGAAAAGAACCTCTGTGAAAGACAGTTTTTATCAATAGTTGAATCATCTAAGAAAAAAATCAGTTTAAAAAAGGTGAACGGTAGTATATATGCAAAAGGATTGATATTTCTTTTCAGAGCATCATTTGATAAAAATATAAAGATAGACTTATTTACGCCTTTTGGTGGTAAAGTAGCTGAGTTTTTACAGAACGATGAAAAGACATGTATTTACATAAAAAACAGCTCTATATGTGGGAAATCTACAGATGTTTACAAAGAAGTTCTAAATGAGTATGTTCCTTTTGATTTAACAGATTTGATAACCGGGCAGTTTAGAATTTCTAAGAACAGTCAGTATATCTGTAAAAATAACCAGATAAATATAAAAGATAACGGTGTTGTTTACACCTATAAAAATGGTGTTTTACAGAAAGTTAGATACGATGGATTCTCAGTCGTTTATCAGTATGAAAATGAAAAACCAAAGAGAGTTGTACTTAAATCCAATGGGGATACATTGATAAAAATTTTTGTAAGGGATATAGAATGATAATAAAAGTCTGTGGGATAACAACACCTGAACAGGCAGAAGTGATATCCACCTTTGAACCTACACATATAGGAGTTGTTCATTTTGAAAAAAGCCCAAGACATGTAGATATAAAAAGAATAAAAGATATTAAAAAATCACTAACAAACAATGTAAAGCTGACAGCTGTTGTTGTTAATCCTGATGAAAAAACTGTAGAAGAACTCCTTAAAACTGTTGATATAATCCAGTTCCATGGAGATGAAAGTATAAGTTTTGTCTTAAAATTCCCTTCAGATAGGGTTATAAAAGCTTTTAGAATAAAAGAAGAGAAAGATTTAGACAGATTAATACCTTTTGTGGAGGCAGGAATTACAACATTGATAGATGCTTTTACAGAAAAAGCGTATGGTGGAACAGGAAAGAGAATAAATCCTGAATTAGCAAAAAAAGCTATAAACAGATTTAAAAAGGTTGTTCTGTCAGGGGGATTGTCAGATGAAAATATAGAGGATATTTTAAAAAAGCTTAGACCCTATGGTGTTGACGCCTCTTCTAAACTTGAGATAAAACCTGGATTAAAGGATGTTGAAAAAGTAAAAAAATTCATTGAAAAAGCGAAAAGATTCTATCAGAAAACCTTTGAGGCTGTCCCTTGAGTCAGGTTGTAAAGAAAATAAAACCTATTTTTGAGGAAAAGGTTTCCCCTCTTGTTGATTTCTTTTACAAGTTGAATATAACACCCAACATTTTGACTATTTCAGGCGTTATTCTTGTTATTTTAGGTTCTTACTTTATATATAAAGAGCGGTTTCTTGTAGCAGGATTGTTTATTTTGATTGGAAATATCTGTGATGCTTTGGATGGTTCTCTTGCCA
>CAYTOE010000048.1:5362-10526 GCA_964439255.1 uncultured Aquificales bacterium | reverse complement strand
GATACAGAAGCTACGTTCAAAGTTTATCAGTCGTGGAGAGACAAACTAACAAGACCTGCACCAGGTCCAAATGGACTCAGAAGACCAAAATGGTTCCCAAGACCGTGGTATCCACATACAGACCGTTCTTACAGATTCCCATTTGAAAATGAGGAAACTCAGGAAAGTTAACCCACTCAGGGAGGCTTTTAAGCCTCCCCATCTTTTAAGGGTATTAAAAAATACTCTTAAAAGATGATTACTTAACAACTTTTTGAATGAGGTGTAAAAATGGGAAGTATAGAAGAAACCCAGGCAAGAATCAATATGTATGGACTTTTATCAAGGCTTCTTATAGAAGAGGTTGATTTTGCAACTCTTGAAAAAATAAAAAATACTCCAGACCTTCTTGACCTTTTTCCAAACACAAAAGAATGGGAACTTTTTCACCAAAAAGACACAATAAAACTTATAGAAGAAGATTTAAATCCTGATTTTACAACAGTTTTTCTTATAAATGTTTATCCTTACGAATCTGTATTTATGAATGATGAGGGACATATAAATCCAACAATGACAAACCCAACACTAATGTTTTACCATCAGCATGGATACGAAATAGATATGGAAAAAACAAGAGCTTTGTCTCCAGACCATATAGCTATAGAGATGGAATTTATGATGAACCTTGCTAAAGAAGAATTAAATGCAATTGCAAGGGAAAATGAATCGGAAGTTAACAGATTAAGACAGCTTCAGAAAACATTTCTTGAAGAGCACCTTGCAAACTGGGGACCTGTTTATCTTCTTGCTGCTAAAGATATCGCAGAGACACCTTTTTATTATGATGTATGTGAAACAGCAGCTGAATTTATAATGTCTGATTATGATTATCTCTCAGAAATTTTAGAAGAGCAAACTGTGTAAAGGTTAAAAAAATGGCTGAAAATAGAATACAGCTTAACTTTTATGACTGTACCCATGTTTATTACAAAGACAGTTCATGTCAGAAATGTGTTGATGTATGTCCTGTTGAAAACACAGTAGTTTATAAAGATGAAAAAATAAAAGTGAACCCAGATACCTGTGTATCCTGTGGAGCCTGTGTTGGTGTCTGTCCAACAGAGGCTTTTTCTTTAAGGGGATTTGATGTTAAAGATGTCTATGAAAAGATTCTCAAAAACAATGAAACTGTTATTTCCTGTAAATACAACGTTCCATGTGCTTCAGTTTTTGATGTTCAGTATTTAATAGCCCTTGTTTTAAAATCTGATGTAGATATAAAAGTTGATTTAGGCTACTGCTTAGAGTGTCAGATTGGTGTTTTAAAAGAGGAAATAGAAAGAAAAATAAATGAAGCGAACTACTTTCTTGAGAGTATAGGCATTTCAAACAGAGTTATTGGAGAAGAAATAAAATTTGAAAAGGAAGAAAAAGAGGTTAAATCAAAGGACAGGAGAGATTTCCTGAGAAGATTTGGTAAAACAACAGCCGGTCTTGCTTTCTGGGCTCTTGTTCCAAAAGTAGAGCTTTTAGAAGACAAGGGAAGGGAAGAACCAAAAAATATAGTACAGGAAAAGGTTTTACCAGAAAAAAGGGTAGTTCTTTTAGAAGCACTAAAGGAAAAGGATATCGATTATTCAGATAAAGAGGTTTTAGTTGATAAAATCTCTTTTACATCAGATAAATGGATTGACAACTACAAATGTACAAACTGTTCTGTATGTTACAACGTTTGTCCAACAGGAGCATTAAGACCTGGAGAAGAAAGGTTAAAAATCCTATTTGAGCCTAAAATCTGTATCAAATGTAGAATTTGCCACGAGGTTTGTCCTGAGGACTGTTTACATCTTTCTGAAAAACTAAACATTAAAACCTTCCTTGATGAAACAAAAATTCTTGCCGAACATGTGATGATAGCCTGTGAAGAATGTCTTATCCCATTCTCATATAAAGGAGATTCAACCGTATGTCCAAGGTGCAGGCAGCTTGATGATGAGATAAGAGATTTACTTCAGATAGGAGAGTAAATGTTTTTTACAGCGTTTATTATCAAAGGTTAGCGTTTGACAACTGATATATCATTATGATTCTTTATAAAACAATATAAAGTATGTTTTTTGTATAGGAGGTTTAAAAGATGAGAAAGTTAGTAGGCGCGGTAATTGCTTCAGGAGTGGTAGCAACAGCTGCACTTGCAACAAATGGGGACAACATGATAGGGGTATCACCTGCATCAAGAGCTATGGGTGGTCTTGGGACAGGTATCTGCCTTGAACCTACTGATTCAATTTTCAGAAACCCTGGATGGCTTGCAAGGCAGAAAGGTTTTAACGTTAGTTTTGGTGGTATTTTATTTATGCCACATGTAAAAGCGAGATATAAAGGCGGAGTTTTTGGTGATACTGGCTATGTTACATCTGATGCAGACACCTTCACAATACCTGAAATAGCTATTACAAATCAGATTAATGACAGAGTCGTTATAGGTATTGGTGCTTATGGTGTTTCCGGTATGGGTGTTGATTACAGAGACAAAGACCCAAGACTTGCAAAAATGCACACTTCACTTCAGTTTATGAGAATAGTTCCTGCTATTGGTTACAAAGTTAATAATAAGCTCGCAATAGGTGCAGCATTACATCTTGCCTGGGGTTCTCTTGATATGGGTGCTGTAATGGGAGCAGATACTGACAATAATTTAACAGATGGATTAGAAATGCAATGGAATGCAGGAGGTGGTCAATCTCAAACTTATGGTATTGGTGCTTCTTTAGGTATTAACTACAAACCTCTCCCTAATGTATGTCTTGGTGCCTATTATCAAACAGGTGTGAAAATGAAGTATAAGAATGTTTTTGATTCAAATGGAGATAAAAACTTTGAAGACCTGAAACTTGAACAACCACAGGAAGCTTCTGTTGGAATTGGATTTAGACCTATACCAGATTTAAAAGTTGGTTTTGATGTTAGATGGATAAACTGGTCTGATGCTGATGGATATAAACAGTTCAAATGGAAAGACCAATGGGTTTTTGCTGTAGGTGGTGAATATAAAGTTACTCCAAAGCTTGCTTTAAGGGCAGGTTATAACTATGGAAAATCTCCTATAAGAGAAAAAAATGTTACAACAATGAATATGAATTCAATACCAGATTTAGCCCAACCTTTCCCTGATTACGATGTTGAATGGTTTAATCTTGTTGGGTTTCCAGCTATTGCAGAACATCATGTAACATTTGGATTTGGATATCATTTTACACCTCATTTTACTCTAAATGTATCTTATGTCCATGCATTTGAGAAAAAAGTTGAAACTTCCGGTATTAAATGCTATGCTCCAACCTCTGGTAGTTGTGAGCCTGCAACGACAGGAGCTAAAAATGGTCAGGATTCTGTAGGTGTTTCTTTAGACTGGAATTTCTAACGTTGCCTAAGGGGGAAATTTCCCCTTCTTTTAACCATTTGAGGAGGTTTTTAGTATGAAAAAAATGTTAGGTATGTTTTTAGGCTTTCTTTTCCTTGTTTCGGCATCCACTGCAACACCCAAGTTTATGGATGAAGAATATGCAAAGCAGTTTTGTGATTTATGGAATAAGACACAAACTTTAACAGAAGGACTATCTAACTGGTCAAAGAAAGTAAATAAAAATGGATATAGAATAATCAGATTTTACAGACAGGATTGTGGAGGTCCTGAGAAAGCTGTAGAACTTCACATAGCACCAAAAGATGGAAAAGCTATATGTGTTTATGGAGGAAAGGCTACAAACGAACATGCTGATTTCCTTATGTTTGCAACTGATGAAAACTGGAAATCCCTTGCAAAAGGAGAATTCGGTTTTATGGGAATGGGAATAATGACAAAAATGACATTTAAAGGTTCAAAAATTGAAGCTATGAGAAATATGGGACCTTTTAAAGCTTTCCTTTTAAACCTTGATAAAGTTCCCCACACAATGGATTGTCCTTAATGTGGGAGGCGCATTTTGCGCCTTTTAATCTACTAAATACACCAATAGAAATAATAAATCTTTTTCAAGAGAAAACTACGTTAAGATTATCTTTGGAAATAACAATTTGAGAGGTAGATTAATGGCAAAATACTTACCGGGTATTGGTGTTGCTGTTGTTATAGCTATTATCTCTACATTTTTAGCAAGCTTACAGTTTGTAAAAGAAACTGTTCATTTTAGTCCTCTTATAATGGCTATATTAATTGGTGTAATTGTTGGAAATATAGTCAAATTTCCAGATACATTCAAACCAGGAATAACATTTTCATTAAAAAAGATTTTGAGAATAGCTATCGTTTTTCTTGGTTTTAGGCTCACATTTCAGAACGTTGCTGAGGTAGGAATTGAAGGACTTATTCTTGATACTATAATGCTAATATCTACATTTTTAATAGGTGTCTGGGTTTCAAGGAAAATCTTTGGTCTTGATTCTGAGATGAGCTATCTTATAGCATCAGGTAGTTCTATATGTGGTGCTTCTGCGGTTTTAGCAACAGCTCCTGTTGTAAAAGCAGAAATGCACCATGCTGCTATGGCTGTTGCAACGGTAACAATATTTGGAACTACAGCGATGTTTGTTTATCCAATAGTTTATAAAACATTTTTAGGTGGTTTTGGTTTTGATGACCTTCTTTATGGATTGTGGACAGGTGCAACAGTTCACGAGGTTGCTCAAGTAGTTGCAGCCGGTTTTGCTATTTCAGAACCTTCAGGAAACACCGCTACAATTGCGAAATTAACAAGGGTTATGATGCTTGCTCCTTTATTAATAATTCTTAGCTTTTTCCTTGCAAGAAAACATGCAACCCATGGGGCAGGTGTAACATTAAGGGATATTCCCATCCCTTATTTTGTTTTTGGCTTTATAGCTATGGTAGGTGTAAACTCCCTTCACATCATTCCAGATAATATTGTTCATTATATAAAAATAGTGGATGGTTTTCTTTTAACTGTTGCTATGGCTGCGATGGGTCTTGAAACAAATATAAATAAAATAAAAGGTGTTGGGATGAAGCCTATATATTCAGCCTTTATCATATTTGTTTACCTTTTCTTTGTTGGTCTTATTGCAACAAAAGTTATTCATTCAATTTTTGCATAAAAGCCCTTTCTGTAAGGGCTTTCCTTTTTCTCTTGAAATTCCCAAAAAAATATACGATTATTATAGA
>CAYTOE010000048.1:0-5262 GCA_964439255.1 uncultured Aquificales bacterium | reverse complement strand
TAAGGGCTTTCCTTTTTCTCTTGAAATTCCCAAAAAAATATACGATTATTATAGAAAAAGTATTCAAATTTGGGGGTTATTGTGAAAAGGTCTGTTTTATTACTTATTTTTTTATTATTTTTCTTTATTTTCAATGAAAAATCATTTTCAGATTGTTCAAATGTTGAATGTAAATGTGGTCTCTCTTTAAATGGAAAATTTATTCAAAATAACACAGTATTTGAAGTTTCAAAAGATAAAATTTATTTTTTGGAACCTAAAAATCCAAATTCTAAAATAGTAGATAATTATTTATATGCAATAGATAATGATGACCATATCCAGATAATAGATATTTCTAATACTTTAGCTCCCTCTCTTTTATCAAAAATCTTGGTTAAAGCAGCTGATTTATATGTTGTAGATAGATACCTGTATATTATTACTCATTCAGATAAAGGAATTTTAAATTTCAAGATTTTTGATATTTCTGATAAAACAAGCCCTACTGAACTTTCTTCAGTACCTGTTCCACTAACAGGAAAAGGGCTTAAAATAAAAGAAAACTACGTTTTTATCTATGGAAAAGACTCTTCTGAAGATTATATATATGTGATTGATATTTCAGATAAACAAAATCCAAAACTTTTAACATATCTTCGATTGGGAAAACCAGTTAAAGATATATTCTTTTACGGAGATTATTTAATAACTGATAAACAGATTTATAATGTTGGAAATATTGAGAATAACGGAATTGTTTATATAGGTGATATCCAGCAAAACTGTTCAATAGTTCATATAAAAGACAACTACGCATACTGTTTAGATGGAAATGAAAACATTTATGTTATGGATTTTTCCTCCTTACCAGATATAAATGTCGTAAATACGATAAATGTTCCTTCTAAAAAAGTTTTCTTTTTTTATAATGAAAATCTAATTGTTTCTACTTTTGGTTTATTCCCTTATAACAGAATTCCAGTTGCTACTAAGTTGTATCTTATTGATATCACTGACCCTTTAAATCCAAAAATCTCACCTAAAAGTGTAATAAGAAATATTGTTAAAAAAGTGTACAAAGTAGGGAATTATTTACTTTTAGATTTGGATGAGTATAGAGTAACTCATTTAGGACTTTATTATGATTACACTATTATCAAGAAAATGAGCAAAGATGCTGTTGAAGCTCTTTATATTAAAGATTTTTCAGATATTAAGCATAAAGGCTTACTAAAAAAAGAATCTATAGATTTAAGTGATATATCAAATTCTGTAAATCTATATAGAACAGATGTATCTATCGTTCCATCTGTTGTTAATTTCAGATATAGCGGTGATGTTTTTACAAATGGTTATTATATATTGGACAAAAAAAGAGAATATGACAGTAAAGACTTCACTTCATGGACAAATAAATTAAAAAAAGCCTATATAGATATTCTTAAGGTTGATTCTCTTCCTGAGTTAGAGCCCGTATATAGAATAGATAAACTGCATTCTGATGAAGCTTACACAGATATAGAAAGTTTAAATAAAGATATCTTTTATTACCTTTACGTAAGTCCGGCAGATTATTCACAGTATTTAAGTTTTATTGAATTTTTAACATCTTCAGACATTTTGCATTGGTCTATGGGAACGGGATATAAACCAGATATTTTTGTACCAAGAGTTGTTGATATATATAATAATTTCCTTATCCTATATGATGGTGATGATACCTTCTTATCACCTAAATATATCCAGATTTACAATTTAAACGATATAAAAGAAAGAAAAAATAGGATAAATTTAACAAGTATAAGCTCAAAACAGTCAAACATAAAAACTACCGATATTGTTGGAAATTACTACTACAAAAGAGTCGGTGATTATATTATTTATTCTGTCTATTCTCTCAGTGATTATAATCGTATAGAAATAAAAAAATTAACAAAAAATGGAGCAAAAAACATTCTTCGTATTCCTGCTTACGGAAAACCTGCAGATATATATGAGGATTATTTATTCTTGGGGAATGATACAAATGTTTTAATATATAACCTTAATAGTTCAAATGACCAGTTAATTGGTTCAATCAGTATAAATAATCAGGATGTAAGAGATATTAAAATTTCTGATAGATATCTATTTGTTATAGATGAAAACCAGTCAAAGGTTTACGATATTAATGACCCTTACAATCCTGCATTTATAGGAAATATACCATGTCATGTAGAACCTATATGGAACGATATTTTTTACTGCATAGATAATGATAATAAACTTCTGAAAATATACACAGCTTCAGACCCGAGTAGTCCAGTTAAAGAGATATCAATTCAAAATAAACAGTTTAAGCTCTTTAAAAAAAGTTTTGTTATATATGATAATGATGGAAATGTTGATATAGAGTACATTCCTTCAATAGTAAAAAATGCATCTATATATCCGGAAAATTTAAATGTAAGTAATTCTGATGAAGATTTTCTTATTATTAACCTGCAGAAGAAAGAGTTTTCTATACTTATAGATTTTACAAATGAAGAATTTCCAGTAGTTTATAAAATTCCTAAAGTAAAAGTTTTAGCTAAAAAAGGGAAATTCATTGCCATAGAACAAAAAGCAGGAAAAACTCTTCAGATGGAAGATCCTCATCGTTTTAAAATAGAGCCACCAGGAGCTATTGTAATAGCTGATCTTAACAAACTTCAGCAGTGTTATTTTGCAAAAGAAGGAATAAGAGACAGTGATGGAGATGGTATTCCTGATAATGATGAACTTAGATACGGTTTAAATCCAAATGATTCGACAGATGCGAATTCAGATTTTGATGGAGATGGTTTTTCAAATATTGAAGAAATAAGAAAAGGAACTGATATTAACAATTCTGATTCTCATCCAGCTTTTCCTGTTTTGAGGGTATCAACAAATAACTTGTATTTTGGATATGTTGTTATTGGAAATCAGGAAACGAAGAAAATAAACATTTCAAATACTGGAAATAAAAGTTTACAGTTTGAAGATATTCAGATAATAAACTCTAATGATTTTCTGTTAAATAACCAGTGCCCTTCAGTTTTAGAAAAAGGAAAAAGTTGTAATATCTCAGTTGCTTTCAAACCATCAGAAACAGGCAAGTTATATGGAAAAATATACGTTAAAACAGATATAAGTACAAACGTTATCTATTTATATGGTGTAGGTTATGTTGATAATGATGGAATTCCAGACAGTATAGAAGGAGATAAAGACACAGATAATGATGGTATTCCGGATAAAGCAGATATTGATGATGATGGTGATGGTATTCCTGACAAAATTGAAGGCATTGTTGACACAGATAATGATGGAATATTAGATATCTTCGACAATGATAGTGATGGAGATGGAAAGCCTGATAGTTTAGAAGGTGCTTCAGATACAGATAAAGATGGTATCCCGGACTTTCAGGATAATGATTCAGATGGAGATAATGTTTTAGATATTTTTGAAACGGAAAACAGTTATAAAAAGCCAAATGAGATAAGGGTTTTATTTACTGAGGATATTTTTAACAGGATAAAAGCTGAAGCTAAAATTCCAGAAATTTACAAAGGTAAAGAATTTTTTATAAAAGTAAGTGATGAAAAATCTATTTTAAAACCCTTAAACAACCTTCCTGTTCCGATAATTACAGAAGATAAGATTGATAATTATACATTTCCTTATGGTCTATATTCATTTGAAGCTGAGATTAAACGCTTAATTCCTGGAAGCAGTATAACTATTACAATAAAACTTCCTGAACCTATTCCCCAAAATGCTAAATTCGTAAAATACAAAGAAAATGGTACTGTAGAAGAATACAAAGGAAAGATTGAATCCAGTTTAGACGGATATAACTGGGAAGATGGTTTAAAAGCAGGAAATAAATATATAAGATTCACTATCCAGGATGGAGGAACTTACGATGAAGACGGGCTGAAAAATGGTAGGATTATAGACCCATCTGGAATAGCTGTTTCAAGCAACAACAACAGCAATAATGAGAATAGCGATAAAAACACAGGTTCTGGTGGAGGATGCAGCTTTTCTCCTAATAAAGAATCTTATGATTTCCTCTATATATTAACTGTTCTAATAGGATTTCTTTTCATAAGAAAAAGAGCTAAAAGCTAAAAATAACAGCCTAACAAATTAAAACAGTAAAACTTTATTGCTAAAAAAACTATTAGAAATGCTAAAATTTACGGAATTGCTATTTTTCGAATCTGTTTGAAAAAATACTTTATTAGTATATAATAATATGAAAATAAATATAAGGAGGTTAAAAATGTTAAAAGTTAAAGTTTCTGTTGATGAGGATCTCTGTACAGCCTGTGCTCTTTGTTATGATGAACTACCTGAGGTTTATGAGGACAGAGGAGACGGAATAGCTAAGGTTAAAGATGAGATAGGTGGAGATGGTGCTATTATAGAAGGAGAACTTGCAGAGAGAGCCCTTGAAATCACAGAAGAATGTCCATCTGGAGCGTTGATAACTGAAACTGTAGAAGAATAAAATAAAAGGGGCTTTAAAGCCCCTTTTATTAGTTATCTAAAGGATAAACACTAACTACTTTCTTTCCTTTTGAAGTTTCAAACTTAACAAGACCATCTACAAGCGCGAAGAGAGTGTAATCCTTTCCAAGTCCAACATTTTTTCCTGGATAAATTTTTGTCCCTCTCTGTCTTACAAGTATATTCCCGGCTTTTACAATCTGCCCATCGTATCTTTTAACACCAAGGCGTTTACTATAACTATCTCTTCCGTTTTTAGCCGAACCACCACTTTTCTTTGAAGCCATATTTTATTCCTCCTTTTAAGCTTTAATCTCTTTAATTTTGATTAAAGTGTAAGGCTGTCTGTGTCCATTTAATTTTTTATAATTTTTCTTTCTTTTAAAATGAAAAACAAGAACCTTTTTATGCTTTCCATGTTCAATAACTTCAGCTTCCACTTTTCCTTCTGTTTTGATTTCTCCGTTATCGTCTTTTACTAATGCTGCTTCTAATTCTACTGTTTGACCTGGTCTTGCTTTTAATTTTTCCACTTTTAAAAGAGTTCCTGGTTCTACTTTATACTGTTTACCACCTGTTTTAATAACGGCATACATCTATTTTGACCTCCTGTTTCCTTATCTTTTACTAAAGCAAAACAGTATTTTAACATATAGAAAATATTTTTTGAAGATATCTATATGTATAAAAAGTAGTATTTCAACCCTCTGGATTTGATTTTCTTTTAACTATAAACTTAATAATTATTAAAAATTTAAA
>CAYTOE010000047.1:1541-10719 GCA_964439255.1 uncultured Aquificales bacterium | reverse complement strand
AGGTGTTTATATAGTTGAGAATGAAAAAGATTACAGAATATACCTTGAAGAGGCTTTCAAATTAGATGAAAAGGTACTGATAGAAGAGTTTGTGGAAGGAAGAGAGATTACTGTTAGTGTACTGAATGGAAAGCCACTTGATATTATAGAAATAAAGGTGAAAGAAGGGTTTTACGATTATAAAAACAAGTATTTTTCAGAAAATACAGAGTATATATGTCCAGCAAAAATTGAGGAAAAACTGTACAGAGATATACAGGAATTAGCTTTAAGATGCTATCAGATTATTGGTTGTAAAGGAGCAGCGAGGGTTGATTTTATTCTAAAAGAGGAAACACCCTACTTTTTAGAAATTAATACTGTTCCAGGCTTAACAGACCACAGTCTTTTACCTAAAGCTGCCAAAAATAGGGGAATTTCTTTTGAAAAACTTATAGAGGAAATTATAAAAGATGCTTTACATTAAAAAGGTAAAAATAGGCTTATTTACAGTCTGGATTCTAATGTGCGCTGTTTTTGGGTATTTTGCCCCTACAATACCTGTTGTTAGAGATATATTTGCCATAAAAAAAGTTAATGTAATAGGCACAGACAAATTTACAAAAAAAGATATAGAAGATATCTTTTCAAAAGAAAACTGGTTTTTTATGAATACAGAAAAAATCAGAAAAAAATTGAAGGAATACAATTTTGTTAAAGAGGTAAAGATAGACAGATATTTTGTAGGAAATGTTGATTTAACAATACTGGAAAGGAAACCATTTGCCTATCTTGTTTATAAGGGAAAAAAGAGTCTCATTGATGAAGATGGTGTGATTTTAGATAAAAAGTTTTTTAATCCTAAAAATTATAAAAATCTTCCAGTTATCGTATATAATGATAATTCATTAAAAAATGACAAATTTCCAAAGGTAAAGAAAATTTTTGAAAATCTAAAGGATTTGAAATTTAAGAAGTACCTTATCAGTAAAAGTAATATTACCTGTGTTCTGGATAATGGAAAAATGCTGATTTTTAACATTTTTGATTTAGACAGGGAGCTTAGAAAAGCAAAACTCTTCTTTGCAAAAAAAGATATTAATGATTTTAAGTATTTAAACTTTAGTTTTGATTCTATGGTTGTTGTAAGGAGATAAAAATGGGAAAAGAAAGAATTATAGTTGCAATGGATATAGGAACATCAAAGATAACAACCCTTGTTGGTGATATAGATAATGTTGATAATCTTTACATTGTTGGATTTGGAGAGTCAAAAACAAAAGGTATTGAGAAAGGTGTAATTGTAAAATCAAATGATGTTATAAGGTCTATAAAAGAATCTATAGATATGGCTGAATCAACAACAGGTTCAAAGATAAGCAGTGTTATAGCGAATATAGGTGGTTACCATTTGGAGTGTAGAAATGATGTAGAGGAGCTCTCTTTTGAAAATCCAAAAAAGACTATAACAACAGCTGATATTGGAGAATTAACAGCAAAAGCTACTTCTAACCTCTCAGATGAGGAACACCATATAATCCATGTGATACCAAAAAAGTATATTTTGGATGAGGAGTACGGAGTTATAGACCCTGTAGGGCTTTACGGTTCAAAACTAAGAGGTGAGTTTCATATAGTTTTGAGTAAAACAAACAGTTATATGAACCTTAAAAGGGTTATTGAGGCAGCAGGTATAAGAGTTCTTGATTTTATTGCAAATCCAATAGCTTCATCAACAGCTGTTTTGTATCCTGAGGAAAAAGATTTAGGTGTTGCTGTCCTTGATATAGGAGCTGGAACTACAGATTTAGCTGTTTATAGAGACGGGAGTATAGAATACATAAAAGCTTTTCCTATAGGTGGAAACCAGATCACAATGGATATTGCCCATAGATTCAAACTATCAAAAGAAGAAGCAGAAGACCTGAAAATAAACTACGGTATGGCTATGGTTGATTATACACCTGATGAAACGATAGAGATACATCCAAGGGGAAGTGAGGAACCTGTTTATATAAGCCAGAGGGAACTTGCAGATACAATAGAGGCAAGGTTGTCTGAAATATTTGAAATTGTTATGGAAGAGTTGGAAGAAATGGGATTTCTAACGAAAATAAGTGGTGGAATAGTCTTGACAGGAGGCGTCGCAAACACAATTTATATTCAAGAGCTTGCAAAGGTTGTTTTTCAAACAGACGTGAGGATAGGGAAACCAAAAGATTTTAAAGGATTTGCAGATAAGATAGCCTTTCCCCAGTACTCCACTGTACTTGGAATGCTTTTATTTAAGAAAAACAGTATATCTGTTGAACAGATACCTCAAAAAGAATCTGATATAAGTATATTTGAGTTTGGTAAAAGTTTAATTGAAAAAATAAAGAACCTTTTTTAAATGTTAGGAGGATACTATGGAAAACTTTGATTACGATTCAAAAAACCCCTCAAAGATAAAAGTTTTTGGTGTAGGCGGTGGTGGAAGTAATGCCGTTGCCAGAATGTATCAGGAAGGTCTTCAGGATGTGGAACTTTTCATAGTAAACACAGATATTCAACATTTAAACTCCCTTCCAGTTCCAAATAAAATTCATATAGGAGAAAACCTGACAAAAGGTTTAGGTGCTGGCTCAAAACCTGAAATTGGGGAAGAAGCTGCCAGAGAAAATATAAATCTTGTGAAGGAAAAGATGGAAGGGGCAGATATGATTTTTATAGCTGCAGGTTTAGGAGGGGGAACAGGAACAGGTGCATCACCGGTTATTGCACAGGCAGCTAAAGAGATGGGTATATTAACTGTTGCTGTTGTTACTAAACCTTTTGATTTTGAAGGACCAAGAAGGGCTAAAATAGCAGAAGAAGGACTTCTTAAATTAAAAGATGTTGTTGATACATATATAGTAATCCATAACCAGAAGCTCGCCCAGATAGCAGGTAAAAGATTCACATTTGGAGAAGCTTTTAAACTTGTTGATAGTATCCTTTATAAGGCTGTAAGGGGAATTACTGACCTTATTCTTGTTCCGGGACTCGTAAACGTTGATTTTGCTGATGTAAGAACAATAATGGAGGAAGGTGGAAAAGCCCTTATAGGTGTTGGAAGTGGAAAAGGAGAAAATAAAATAGAAGAGGCGGTAATGTCAGCCACAACATCACCTCTCTTAGAAGGAACGTCTATAAAAGGAGCAAGAAGGCTTCTGATAAATGTTGAAGTTAGTCCTGATTTATCTTATGCAGATGTTGATGAAGCTATAGCAATGATAAGGGAAGAGGCTCATGAAGACTCCCATATCATATTTGGAGCTGCATTAAATCAGGATATCGAGGATGAGATAAGAATAACCGTTGTTGCAACAGATTTTGAAGGAAGCGCAAAAGTGGAGGAGCAGACATTAAAAAGTAAAACTACAGAGAAAAAAACTCTGAAAACACCTCTTAAGCCAAAGCAACCTCCTGCCAAGCCTATAACAGAAATAAAAAAAGAAGAAATTGGTGAACCTAACAAACCCCATATAAAAGAAACAGTTTTTGACCCATTAGATATACCTGCATATATAAGAAGGAGAAAGGGAGAGATTAATTGAATGTAGAGCATCAACAGACCGCTAATAGAGGTAGTTTTTCACATAAGGTCAGCTTTGGACTATGGCTGGCCAATATTATTACCTTTTCCAGACTTTTAATAATTCCTGCTCTTATATTTTCTATTCTTAATGAGTATATATATCTTTCTGCATTTTTTGTCTTGTTGGCTGTTTTATCAGACTGGCTTGATGGTATAGTCGCAAGGAAATACAACTCTGTTACAAAACATGGTGAGTTACTTGACCCTGCTGTTGATAAAATTTTTACAATCTCAACACTTGTTGCATTTGTTGAGGCAGGCTATATTTCCACATATCTTGTTTTTTTGATAGTTACAAGAGAAATGCTTGTTACCTGGATGAGAAGTGTTCTTGTAAATAAAAGGGTAGTCGTTCCAGCATCCTATTTAGGTAAAGTAAAAACAACTATTCAACTAATAGCCATCCTTTTACTCTCTCTTAAACTTGTACTTTTAGGTAATATTGCTTTATGGCTGTCAATCGTTGTAGCCTATATATCAGCTTACGACTATCTGAAGGTGTTTATTAAGGAAAAAGGATGGAATTTATAAAGATTATATATGTACTTTTTACCTATCTTTTAGCATCTATACCTTTTGGATATGTTATAGGTAAACTGTTTGGAAAAGATATTACAAAAGAAGGTAGCGGAAATATAGGTGCTACAAATGTAACAAGAACTATAGGAAAAAAAGCTGGAATAATTGTTTTAATACTTGATATGCTTAAAGGGTTTTTACCTGTATTTTACGGTATAAAGCTCTTTTCCCCTGATTACAGATTTATCGGTATCATAGCTATTACAGCTGTTTTGGGTCACTGTTTTTCTCTCTTTATGAAATTTAAAGGGGGAAAAGGTGTAGCAACAGGTATAGGTGTTCTATTGGCTGTTTCACCAAAAGTAGCTTTTATCGTTATCCTTATCTGGCTTGGAACATTCCTTGTGTCAGGTTATGTATCTTTAGCCTCTATTTTAGCTGCTTCTTTATCCTGGGTTATTTATGTTTTCTTAGAAGGAAATATTTATATCACATTTGCTATTTTAATAGCCTCTTTTACTATCGTATTTAAACACTCATCAAATATAGAAAGGTTATTAAACGGGACAGAAAGCAGGTTTCTCCACAAATAGTTACTGCTTTCTTAACGCCGCCATTAAAACAGCCTCACAGACAACTTCCCCATCTACTTTTGCCACACCTTTTATCTTTCCCATAGACCTCTTTATATTTACACCCTCTATCTCGAAGATGATCTGGTCTCCTGGAACAACAGGTTTTCTAAATTTTGCACTGTCAATTCCTGCAAACAGAACTGTGTAGTTTTCACTATCTAAACCTGCTTTTTTTATCATAAGGTAGGCTCCAGCCTGTGCCATAGCCTCAATGATTAAAACACCTGGCATAACAGGAAATTCAGGAAAATGACCGTTAAAAAACTCCTCATTTGCGGTAACATTTTTTAAAGCCACAAGTTTTGGCTTTTCACTTTCCAGGTCTATTTCTAAAATTCTGTCTATCAAAAGCATAGGGTACCTGTGGGGAAGTACCTTTTTTATCTCTAAAACATCATGGAAATTTTTAGCCATACCAGACCTCCTAATCTCCTTTTCAAAATTATAACCTACAGATAAACATCCATTAAAACAAACACAAAATATAGAATACTCACATATCCATTTACAGTAAAGAAAGCCATGTTTATCTTCGATAGGTCATTTTCCTTTATAAGGGAATGTTCATATATAAGAAATGCTGTTAAAACGAAAACACCCGCATAGTAGATTATTCCCATCTGGGATAGATACCCTGTTAAAATCAGAAATACAAATGTAAAAAAGTGAAAAATCCTTGCAAAAATAATCGCTTTTTTTATGCCAAATCTTGCAGGTATGGAATGGAGACCAACTTTCCTATCAAAATCTATATCCTGAAGTGCATAAAAAATATCAAAACCAGAAACCCAGAATGCCATGGCAAAACCAAGGAAAACCATTGATAATTCCACTCTTCCTTCAAGGGCAACACAGACAGCTATAGGGATAATAAAATAAACAGCCCCAAGTATAAGATGAACAAAATCTGTAAACCTTTTTCCAAGGGGATATACAATCAAAAGTCCAAGAGCAACAGGGGATAGATAAAATGCAAGCTTATTCAGCTGGTAAGCGGAAAAAACAAGAATTGCAGAGGATAAAATTCCAAGGATTAGTATCTCCACAGGTTTGACAATTCCAGAAACAGAAGCCCAGTTTTTAGAACGTGGATTTAGCTTATCAAATGGCAGATCAAAAAAACGGTTAAAAGCCATTCCTGCTGTTCTTCCAGCTATTACAGCAATAAGTATCCAGATTACCTTTTCCAGAGGAGGAAATCCTTTTTCTAATATAAAAATAGAGGCAAAAACGAAAGGTAAGGCAAAAATTGTATGCTCAAATTTAACAAGGTTGGCATAAGCTTTAATTTTTTCAATCATTTTAATATCCCGATTAATTCATTGAGATTATCTATTATATAATCAGGTTTAAAATCCTCAGGTATATCTTCTTTAGAGTACTTTCCTGTAGTTACAAATACTGTTTTTAAACCTATAGAACTGTAACCTATTAAATCAATATATATATCATCACTTATCATGACGGTGTTGTTGGGAGGAAATCCTAACTTTTTTAAAGCTATCCGATTGTAGATGTCGCTCATTTTCCCAAAATGGATAAAATCAACATTGCAGGCTTCACTTAGCATTTTTGTTATAGAACCAACCCCGGGAAAGAGAAGCCCATCATCATCCTGAGATATAAGATTTCCATTTAAACCAAAAAGTTTTGCATTTTTCCTTTTTATAGCTGTTGTTGCTATTTTTAACTTTTTAAAGTTCAACTGTTTATCCATCCCGACTAAAACACAATCAACAGAAAAATCATCTTTTACTGAGAATCCTTTATTTTTTATATAATCCTTCAGGTTTTCAGAACCAATTATAAAAACAGATTTCACCCCTTTTTCTTTCATATACTCAGGAGCTATAGACAGGGGAGAAATTATGTTTTCCTCTGATATTTTAAATCCTTTCTCTTTCATCTTTTTAGCTATTTCTTCAGGGGAAAATCTTGAATTACTTGTTGCTATTAAAAAAGGAATTTTTTTATCTTTTAAATAAGTTATAAACTCAATGGCTCCTGTTAAAGGCTGAAAATTTTCACCTTTAACAAGTACACCGTCTAAATCGATAAGAAAAGCCTTTATATCCATCTTCACTCCTATTTCACATAATAATCGTTAGTTATAATAAAAAAACATAAGGAGGTTAAGAAATTGGAACATTTTAAACGTTCTCTATCTATTTTACTTCTGTTAATGGTTTCTTTTAAAGTTTCCCTTGCCTCAAGTTTGCTAAAACAACTTGAACAGGAAAGAATACAGCTTGTTGAACAGACACTTCCCGGTGTGGCGACAATATTTACAGTACGGGAAGTAAAAATAAGAAACCCTTTTGCAGGCACGCCTTTTGGAGATTTTTTTGGATTCCCAGATAGAGATTTTGAGTATAGACAGGAAGGACTTGGTTCAGGTTTTATTGTTAAAGTTGATGATAAAAAGAAAAAAGTCTATCTGCTTACAAACAACCATGTTGTTGAGAACGCTACAGATATAAAGGTTAAGTTTAGAAATGGAACTGTTTTGAAAGGTGAAGTTGTTGGAAAAGATAAACTGAGTGATGTTGCTGTTGTAGCTGTTCCTTTTAAAGAGGGCATACAGGAATATGCCAAAAAGCATATTTTAAAACTTGGTGATTCAGATAAACTTAAGCCGGGACAAACTGTGATAGCTATTGGGAATCCCCTTGGTCTTACAAGTACCGTTACTATGGGTATTGTGTCAGCCCTTGATAGAGAGTTAAGTGGTCATCCTGGTGAAACCTTTATACAGACAGATGCTCCTATTAACCCTGGAAACTCAGGTGGACCTCTTATAAATGTAGATGGTGAGGTGATAGGTATAAATACAGCTATAATTATGGGGGCTCAGGGACTTGGATTTGCGGTTCCTATAAACCATGCAAAATGGGTCATGGAACAGATATTCAAATATGGAAAAGTTAAAAGAAGTAAAATTGGGGTGATTATTCAGCCTTTAACACCAGAAATGGCTAAACACTTTGGTGTTAAAAAAGGTGTTTTAGTTGCGCAGGTTCTTGAAAATGCTCCAGCTGCTAAAGCTGGTATTAAACCAGGTGATATTATTATCGCTGTAAATGGTAAAGAGGTTGATAAAGTTATTGACCTTCAAAAACTTATAATGAGAAATCCTCCAGGAACAAAGGTTAAAATAACCGTTATAAGAAATGGAAAGAAATTAGATATTGAGGTGAAAACAACTTCATGGGAAGAAGAGGAAGAAATTACTGGAAATCTACAGGAATTGGAAGCCAAATACGGACTGATTATAAAAGACATAACACCAGAACTTGTTGAAAAGTACAGAATACCTAAAGTCCCTTACGGTGTTCTTGTTTATGGTGTTAAGTACGGTTCACCAGCTGATGAAGCAGGCTTAAGAAGAGGAGATATCATACTAACAGCAAACAGAAAACCACTCAAAAGTGCAAAAGATTTCTGGAAAATCGTTAAAAAAGCAGAGAAAAATAAAGCTGATTCTGTTTTACTTTACGTACAGAGGGGAAGCTCAAGACTGTACACACTCCTTCCAATTATAAGAAAATAATTATCAGTGCCGCCCTTAAGGGCGGCATATTTTAATGGATTTTTATATATAGATTTTAGGAAAAACAAGAATCCAAGTTGTTCGAAATGACTATGAATACCCAAAATCAATATTTCATAGCTTATTCAGGTTTGTATTTATAATTATTTGCACAGTTTTTCGCAGGGAATTCCATCTTTATCTCTGTCTAATCTTTTAAGGTTGCAATTTTTCAAATAAAAGTACGCTTCATCACAATTTTTCATCTGATAGCAGTATCTTTTTTCACCGCATACATAATGAATACTGCTTTTCCATAAGCCTAAATTTTGTTCTCTTGCATACCTAAAACAGTATAAAAAAGTGTCTTTGTACTTAACATTTGGAGGAATTGTTAATGGCATTGCATATCCATTGCATATTATTTTTTCATTTAGCATGCTGCCATCTTTTAACCAAACATAAGCTAAAATTCTTCCGTACCTGTCTCTTTCCTGTACATCTGTTTCAAGGAATATTTTTTCTCCTTTTTTAACAATAGAAGAAACAAATTTTTTTGCTTCTTTTCCCATCTGGATAATCTCTGATAAGTCCGTTTTGAGTTTTTTTGACTGCAGTTTTGCCCTCCTGTTTTTATGGATTTCAGGTGTGTCTATTCCTATTAATCTAACTTTTTCAATTTTTGAATTTACAATAACCTTTAAAGTGTCTCCATCTACAATTTTAACTACTTTAGCCGGAATAAAGTCATCTGCATAAGAAAATGAAAATAAAAGGATGAAAAGAAAAATAAATCTTTTCATGTCCACTCTCCCTTTATATATTTTTAATTACTCTAATGCGCTGGGATTAAAACGTCAATATACTGTTATAATATCTTTATGATTGCTCTTTATG
>CAYTOE010000047.1:0-1441 GCA_964439255.1 uncultured Aquificales bacterium | reverse complement strand
GCTGGGATTAAAACGTCAATATACTGTTATAATATCTTTATGATTGCTCTTTATGGCGGAAGTTTTGACCCTGTTCATATAGGTCATCTTCGTATAGCAGAGGATATAAGGGAAACTTTCTCTATAGAGAAAGTTGTTTTTATACCTGCTTACCATTCTCCGTTGAAGCCGGGAAGCAGAGCGACAGCTGAGGACAGGCTTAATATGCTCAAACTTTCTATTAAGAATAACCAGTTTTTTGATTTTGATGATATAGAGATAAAAAGAAAAGGTAAGTCATACACAATAGATACAATCCTTTACTATAAGGAAAAGATAGGTTATACACCTGTCTTTATTGTTGGTACAGATGCTTTCCTTACACTTCATCTGTGGAAAGAGCCTTCCCGTCTTTTGGAAAATGCCAATTTTATAGTTGCAGGAAGAGATAAAACATCTTTTTATGAGGTTGTAGAGTATATAAAAGATTATTTTCCTTTTGTTAAACTTAGAAGTGATACAGATATTCCGAAAGATGAACCATCAAACGTTTTCTATTCGGATATAAGAAGACTGGATATATCATCGACAGAGATAAGAAATAGAATAAAGGAAGGAAAATCTATAAAATATCTTGTATTACCTGAAGTAGAAGAGTATATTTTTAATAAAAAACTATACAGGGGCTGAAAATGGGGTTAGGATTTGAAACTGAAATAAAAGAGGGCGTAAAAACTGAAATTCCTGCTAAAGTTGTGGTTTACAACGATGAATGGCATACATTTGAAGAGGTTATATACCAGCTAATAAAAGCCATTAAATGTGACCTGCAGACAGCTGAATCTCTGACATGGGAAATTCATACAAAAGGTAAAGCTGTTGTTTTTGAAGGTGATTTAGAAGAAGCTATCTATGTTTCAAATGTCCTTGAGGAAATTGACCTTTCTGTAGAGATAGTTCTTTAAAAAAAAGCCCCGAAAGGGGCTTTTTTTAATGTGCTAATTTTGTGAGTTTCCAGAAATGCAATCCAAGAATTACAAATCTGTAAAACTGGAAGAATATATTTTTACGTCTTCTTCTGTCTTTCTCAGAAAACCTGAACTTTGGTTTAGCTTCAGCCATTTTATTTTCCCTCCAATTTTATTAAGGTATTAGTTTCCATCCAGGCTTAGCCTGAAGTTTGTAAAGGAATGCATAGTGGAGTAATGCTTTGAACCATGAACCTGCAAGACCAATTTCAGCTACACAGAGGTCTATATCTCTACCATACTCTGGATATTTAGCCCTGTTTCTTGCAACAGGATATATAGCAATAGTTGCAGCTTCTCCTGTTACCCAGTGGTTTTTCATTGATGCAACACAGAGTCCAGGTGTTTCAGCCATTGAAGCTGTGTGGGAAGGTTCTCTACCTTCTATCATATCAACAATATTTAGAATAGCTGCTCTACCTGAAAGTTCTGCT
>CAYTOE010000046.1:0-10754 GCA_964439255.1 uncultured Aquificales bacterium | reverse complement strand
TTTTGCTTTTTCTAAAGGAAGATTTGTAACCTCAGATATCTCTTCTACAGACATATCTCCAAAACCTTTGATGGGGTACTTTTTTTTCAACTTTTCAAATACTTCTCTTATATACTGATAATTTTTACCTAACTCTATAACGCAGTAATCTTTTTTTTCCTTACAGTTTATATGAAATCCTCTATAACCTATCGGGAAAAAGATAGCAGCTCCATTTTCAACAATAAAGGGTTCTGAAAAACCAAGTTCTTTCAATATATTTTCTATTTCTATCCTTGTTTTACTGGAAACAACTATTAGAGGAATTTTTCTTTTTTTTATCTCATTTAGCGCAGGAATGGCATCCTTATAAGAATAATCTTCATGGTTTAAGAGAGAACCATCTAAATCAGTAAAAATGATGAGTTTACTCAATAGGAAACCACCCTTTTTCACCTTTTACAAATTTAGCCCTTTCCTGAATTGTACATCTGTCTTCTCCTTCTAATATCTCTGGACATTGTATTGAAACAAGGAGAAGTAATGTGGTGTAAGGCAATGTTTTTATAGGATTTTTTAATTTTTTTATCTCTCTTAATCTGTCAATGTCTAAAACAAGGTCAAACTGGTACTCAACTATGTAGTATCCATCTTTTGTTTCATAACCATTTATTCTTTTAAAATTCTCTATTTTTCCTATTTTTGAGTATCTCTTTTCTATATAGTTAATTATATCTCTATCGCTTGGTTTGTCTTTACAGCCATTTAACAAAAGAGACAGGAAAAGCAGCAAAATAATAAACGCATTTTTTTTCATCTTTTCTCCATTAAATACTGTACTTTTTTCTTAGGTTTTCCTCTAACTTTTTGTAAATATCTGGATTTGTGTCTAAAAAGTTTTTAACCTGCTGAACATCTTTATCTCCTCTTCCTGATAAGTTTATCACTACTATACCTTCTTTTCCTATCTCTTTAGCTATTTCTACACCTTTTATAACAGCATGGGAGCTTTCAAGAGCAGGAATAATACCCTCTGTTCTTGATAGGAGCAAAAATCCTTCTAAAGCCTCTTCATCTGTTGCTGTTATGTAATCAGCTCTACCTGTTTCTTTTAGATGTGCATGTTCTGGACCAACACCCGGGTAGTCTAAGCCTGCCGATATAGAATGGGTGTGTTCTATTTGACCCCATTCATTTTGCAGGAAGTAAGATTTCATACCGTGGAGAACCCCTATAGAACCACCATTTATGCTTGCAGCGTGTTGTCCTGTTTCTATTCCATATCCAGCAGCTTCAACACCAATTAACTTTACATTTTCGTCTTCTATAAATGGGTAAAACATTCCTATAGCGTTACTTCCTCCACCAACACAGGCAACTACAGCATCTGGAAGCCTCCCTTCTATTTCCATAATCTGCTCTTTTGTCTCTTTCCCTATAACAGACTGGAAATCCCTCACTATTACTGGAAATGGATGTGGTCCAAGGGCTGAACCTATTACATAATGGGTAGTTTTTACATTTGTTACCCAGTCTCTAAGGGCTTCATTAACAGCATCTTTTAGTGTTCTGCTACCGGATTTGACAATCTCAACTTTAGCACCAAGTAGTCTCATCCTGAACACATTTAATGCCTGTCTTTCTGCATCCTCTTCTCCCATATAAACAACACATTCAAGGCCAAAAAGTGAAGCTGCTGTAGCTGTTGAAACACCATGCTGTCCAGCTCCTGTTTCTGCAATTATTCTTTTTTTACCTAACTTTTTTGTAAGAAGAACCTGTCCTAAAGTGTTGTTTATTTTATGAGCTCCTGTGTGGAGAAGGTCTTCTCTTTTCAGGTATATTTTTGCACCACCAACAGCTTCAGTTAATCTGTTGGCATAATAAAGGATTGAAGGCCTACCTGCATATTCCTGAAGATAGTAAACAAGTTCCCTCTGAAAATCTCCATCTTTTTTAATCTTTTCATACTGTTCTTCAAGTTCTTCGAGAGCTGGTATAAGTGTTTCAGGTAAAAATTTGCCACCAAAAATTCCAAAATAACCTTTCTTATCAGGGTAGTTATATGTCATCATCACACCTCAATTTTTATTGAAAGGCTGTTTTTCTTCCAAATCGCTCCTCAACATCCACAATGTTTCCTTCACAATCTATATCAGGTGCTGTTCCTTTTACAAATAGTATTTTCTTTCCGGGGCATACATCAGTAGCTACAAGGTTTGTATAAGGGTCTATTGGTACATATATGTCCCCTTCTGGTACAGGAAAGTCAGAAACTTTCTTCCCTGCATGGAATGCTGCCATAAAATCAATCCAGATAGGTAAAGCTGCTGCTGCCCCTGTCATATGTCTTCCTATTCTTTTTTTGATATCATATCCAACCCAGACAACTGTTGTTATCTGAGTTGAAAAACCTGCAAACCATGCATCTGTGTAGTTGTTTGTAGTACCTGTTTTTCCAGCAACAGGAAAACCAAGCTTTCTTGCTTTCCTGCCTGTTCCCTCTTTGATAACTCCTTTTAACAGGTCAACAACAACCGCATTTTCTTCCTTAGGTAAAATTTTAAAACATTTTGGTTCATGCTGGTACACAATATTTCCATTTTTATCCACCACTTTCTCAATAAAGTAAGGTTCGCATCTCTCTCCTTGATTTGCAAAAGTTGAATAGACAGAAGCAAGTTCTACCGGCTCTATATCTGCACTTCCTAAAACGAGGGATGGAACAGGTGGTAAGTGAGATTTAATACCCAATTTTTTTGCAAACTCAACAACAGGTTTTATTCCTACTTTCATAAAAAGGTTCACAGATGCTGCATTTAAGCTGTGTGTTAATGCATATCTAAGTGTAACATCTCCCCTATACTCATGGTCATAATTTGATGGTAACCACTCTTCTTTTTTTTCAGGATCCCAGATGGGAAGAGGCTCGTCTTTTATTTTTGTTATCTGGGTATATCCTTCCAAAATAGCTTTTGCATACACTATAGGTTTAAATGCCGAACCTATCTGCCTCTTAGCCTGAACAGCTCTGTTGAATTTTGATTTTTTAAAATCATATCCACCAATGATAGCCCTTATAGCTCCTGTTGACTGGTCTATCGCAACTAAAGCTCCTTCAAGGTAAGGAACATATTCAAATTTTCCATTTCCTATATATCTAACATAAACAGGAATACCTATCCTTAGATTTTTCTTACTCCCTCTATATAAAAAATAACCTTCTTTATCCTTTATTTTTATAAAAATTTTACCTTTAAGTATTTTTTTTATAATACCTATGTAGATATTGTCTTCTTTCAGATTTTGAACTTCCTGTTTTTCGTACTCTTCAAGTAACGATTCCTTTTCTCCATAGCTCATTCTTGGAAATCCAACTCTTGCCTGAAGCTTTTCAAGATGATTTTTAATAGCCATTGAAGCTGTTATCAATAGGTCTTTATCAACAGTTGTGTATATTTTATATCCGCCTTTATAAAGCTCATTCAGACCAAAATGTTTTGCAAACCATCGTCTAACCATTTCTGTAAAGTAATCATTTACCTGTTGGTCTTCTTCTTTATAACTTTTTAAAACTATAGGTCTTTCGAGACATCTATTTGCCGTATCTAAATCTATATAGCCATCCTCAGCCATCCTCTGGATAACAAGATTTCTTCTTTTTAGTGTAAGGTCTGGATTTTTATAAGGGTCATATCTACTTGGTGCTTTTGGTAGAGCTGCAAGAGTAGCTCCTTCACATACATCAAGCTGCCATACATGTTTACCAAAGTAAGTTTTAGCGGCAGCTTCAACGCCATAAGCACCGTGCCCTAAATAAATCTGGTTCAGATACATTTCAAGGATTTTGCTTTTTGGATAAACTCTATTTAGCTTTATAGCAAGAATCATTTCTTTAAATTTTCTTGAAAAACTTTTTTCTGGGGTTAAAAAAAGGTTTTTTATAAGTTGCTGGGAGATTGTACTACCACCTGCTACTATTCTTCCCTCAGAGAGATTTTTTATAGCCGCTCTAAAAATTCCTAAAAAATCAACACCAATATTGTCATAAAAAGTTTTGTCTTCAATTGCTACAAATGCGTCCTGAACATACTTTGGAATTTTATCTATAGTAACGTACTGTCTGTTCTGTATATAAAAAGTTGTTAAAATATTCCCATTTTTGTCATAAACGTAAGAAACCTCTGCTGGAGTCCATTTTTCTAAAGCTTTAACATCAGGTAAATTTCTGGTATTTTTTATAACAAATAGAGTTATAAATATAGCAGAGAAGGAAAAAAGGAATATTAGAGAAAAAATTACTCCTATTTTTAGATATCTAAACAACTTTCCTCCATCCATAAAAAGTTTTTATATTATACCAGTTTAGGTGATAAAGAGATAAGTTAGCGTATTAATCTGTCATATCAAGATTTTTTGTGAAAAGATAAACACTCTTTTCCTGACATTCTTTTAACTTCTATTGATGGGATAAGTCTGCTTTTAAAACCAAATGCTTTACATCCATAGGGGAAATTTTTATCCCAGGTTATATAAAAGTATTTACATTTGTAGCAATTTACAGATTTCCTATCCATTGTCCAAAAAATGCCATAAATAAAAATCTTGGAAGTCTTCCAACAAAAGCAGCTATAAAAAAGCCCAGTACAGGCATTTCAAAAATTCCTGCCATCCAGCAGATAACCTTAAAAGGAATTGGTGTTATAGCTGCTATTATAACAGCCCATATCCCGTATTTTCTGAAAAGTATTTCTCCTTTTTCGTAATGTTTTTCGCTTATGAATTTTTTCAGGATTGGTTCCCCTAAGAATTTACCAAGGAAATATCCTACAAGACCCCCTAAAACGCTTCCCACTGTTGCGGTTAATGCTGCTTTTATAGGAATAAGACCAAATGCTGTCCCTCCTGTTATAAATGGGTCCGGTGGAACAGGCTGTATTATACTTTCTGTGAATGAAACGATAAAAATTCCCCAGTATCCGTAGTCTGCTACAACTTCCTCTGCCCAGTGTTTTAATCCTTCAAACATTCAATATATCCTTTACAGAAATTTCTTTTCCAAAGATTTTTATTTTCTTATCTAAAGGGTAGATCTCTATATTCAGGTACTCTTTTTTATACGGATTTGTATAAACTTCAATCTGATTACTGTTTAAATCTACAATCCACACCTGTTTTATTTTCTTTTTCGCATACAAAGGGATTTTTATTTCTCTATCTTTCTCAAGGGTTGTATCGGCTACCTCAATAAGAAGCTCTATATATTTTGGTTTTGGGTGCTGTTTTTCTTTTCTGAATTCTTTATCTACAATAGCTATGTCTGGTTCTGGCAGGTTTTCCGGGGATATGTAAATCGGATTTTGAACTCTGACATCATACTTATTTTCTAAAGTTTTGTCACTAAAAATTAATTTGCTAAAAATTCTGTTTAAATTATCCACAATTAGAGCATGTTTTAAACCTATTGGGCTCAATTTAATAACCTCACCGTTTATTAGCTCAACCTTTTCATCAGGCTTGAAAATTCCCACTTCATACATCTTTTCAAGGTCTTTTACTTTGAACTTATATCTGAAACTTTCAGGTTTTCTTGGTTTTAAAACCTGCTTTTTTTCTTTTTTTTCTACAGTAGAAACAGTCATAACAATCACCCTTTTGTTTTCTTATAGAGATTATATTACAGAAGAAATTTTGAATTTTCATTTATTTACCAATATAAAAATCAGGGGCAAATGCCCCTTTTAGGCTTCTACTTTTATGTTTTCTGGTTTTATCCTTGCAAATTTTCTCTTTCCTACCTGAAGGACAAACTCTTCTGATAAATCTACCTCAAAATAAGGGTCTGTAAATTTATTTTTATCTATCTTTACAGCTCCACCTTTAATAAGTCTTCTTGCTTCAGATTTTGATGGTGCAAAGCCCAGCTTATAAACAAGTTCATATAGAGGGATTTTTTTCTCCTCTGTTGCTATAACAATCTCTGGCTCTGGAATTTCTTCAGGAAGCTGTTTTTTTGAATGAACCCTCTCAAAATGCTCTTTTGCCTTTATTGCTGCATCCTCATCATGAAATCTTGTAACAATATACATTGCAAGCTGTTTTTTTACTTCCATCGGATGAAGAATACCTGTTTCAACATCTTTTTTCATCTTTTCAATCTCTTCCACTGTCAAGTCTGTAAGAAGTTCCCAGTAATCCCACATAAGCTCATCTGGAATAGACATTATTTTTCCAAACATCTCTTCAGGAGGTTCAGTTATTCCTATGTAGTTTCCGTAGGATTTACTCATCTTTCTGACACCATCTGTTCCAACAAGGAGAGGTAGCAAAATAGCAACCTGAGGCTTTTCTATTCCATACTCCTTCTGAATATCTCTTCCAATCAGGAGATTAAACCTCTGGTCTGAACCTCCAAGCTCAACATCTGCTTTTATAGCAACAGAGTCGTAAGCCTGAAGAAGTGGGTATATAAACTCATGTATGGCTATTGGTTTGTTTTCCTTAAATCTCTTTTTAAAATCATCCCTTTCAAGCATCCTTGCAACTGTGTATTTCGCTGTAAGCCTTATCAGGTCTTCAGCTTTCATATCTCCAAGCCATTCACTGTTGAAAACAACAACTGTTTTTTCAGGGTCCAAGACCTTGAAAACCTGCTCTTTGTATGTTTTTGCATTTTCTAAAACCTGCTCTTTTGTCAGTGGAGGTCTTGTTTTGTCCCTTCCTGAAGGGTCTCCAATCATTGCTGTAAAATCACCAATGATGAAATAAACAGTATGCCCAAGCTGTTGAAATGTTCTCAGTTTTTGTAGAAGAACTGTATGTCCAAGGTGAAGGTCAGGAGCTGTTGGGTCAAATCCAGCCTTAACTATTAAAGGTCTTACCTCTTTCAGCTTTTCTAAAAGCTCCTCTTCATTTATTATCTCTATAACACCTTTTCTTATTATTTTCAGTTGCTCTTGTGGAGATAAACCGTGAAAATCTTTCAATTATTCGCCTCCTTAATAATGTTTTAAGCAAAACATTATTATATATTTTTGCTGCCTTAAATTCTTATATTTCAAAAGGATTTCTTACAGAACCTATTAGATGTTTTAATCCTTTGTAATTGCCTGAACATACATTATCTTTCTTTAGAAGATAAAGCTGGTCTTTTGTAAAAGGTGGTTCAGGAAATAGTGAAACAAAAGGATAAAAAAACCATAAAACAAAAACAGGAACTTCAATAACTGGTTTTTTTATTCCTAAATAGGATAACGCAAACTCAAATAACTGTTTATAAGAGATAACTATATTTCCGCACAGCTCAAAAATCTCATTTTCCACATTCTCTTCAACAGCTTTTATAAATGCGTCCCTTACATCAAATATATGGACAGGCTGTACCTTACCTTTAGGTGCTAAAAAGAAAGGGGAAATTTTTGAAAGAGATTTTAAATCTGAAAAAAGTTTCTGTTCTTTACCAATAGTTATAGACGGTCTAAAAATAACATATTTTAACCCAGAGTTTTTAACAAACATTTCTGCCTGGGCTTTTGTTTTTGCATATCTGCTCTTTGAATTTATATCCGCACCTAAGGCTGACATCTGTATAAATTTAACGAAACCTGCTTCTAATGCTCCATTTACAAGCTGTTTTGTGTATTCCACATGAACCTTTTCAAATGTTGATTCTTTATTTTCCCTAAGAATTCCTAACAGATTTATAATCAGGTCTGGTTTGCTTTTAGTTACCAAATCTTCAAGGTGTTCGGAAAACGTTAAATACTTTATGTTTTCATGAGAACCTAAAACTTTAATGGCTTTTTTGTAGTTTCTTACAGGTAGAATCAGCTTATGTTTTTCTTTTAATGTATGAACAATATACCTACCGATAAAACCATAAGAACCTGTAATAAATATTTTCATTTTCCAATCCTTACATTTATATTGACTTAAATCAATATAATTGGTTGAACATGAAAAAAGCATGTAAATGCTTTTTTTGATTGATGTCAATGCTTGTTCGAAGCTCATCTGAAAAGATAAAAGCAAAAATCCAAAGGGAAAATTGATGTATGAAATAGCAAAGCTTATTCATCTTGTTAGTGCTGTTGTTTTTGGTGGTGTTCTTTTTGTTGAAGCTGTTTTACTTCCCGCCTTAAAAGATGAATACGGCGAAGAAGCTTACAAAAAGATAGAAAAAATAATCATAAGAAAAAGAGGAATAAAAATAGTTCCCCTTTTTGTGTTAGCTCTTTATATAACTGGTTTTTATATGTTCCATTTTCATTTGAAAAATTTAGATTTTTCAACAAGTTTTGCAAAACTTTTACTACTTAAAGTATTTTTGGCTATTTTGATTTTGGTTGGTGTTTTAACCGCTATTTCTCTGTTTATAAGGGGAAAATCAGAAAGTAAGATATTTGACTATATTCATATTTTTGCATTCATTTTAGCATTTTCTGTAATTATCCTCGCAAAATTAATGTTTATCTTATAAGGAGGTATAAATGGGACTTAAAATTTATCCTGTAGCTGAGAAATTTAATGATGAAAAACCATATTCAGAGAAAATATTATCAACAGATAATATGGTTGTTGTTCATTTTTATCTAAGGAAAGGTCAAAAAATCCCTCTTCATGTTTCCAGTTCAGAAGTTCTAACAATAGTTCTTTCAGGAAAAGGTAAATTTTTTGTTGGAAATGAGGAAAATTTTGAGATTTTGGAAGAAAAGGAAAGTTATTTTTACAAATCTAAAGAACCGCATGGATTTGAAGCTTTAGAAGATATGATTGTACAGGCTGTAATATCACCAAATCCTCAGAAAAAGATTTCTCTTTGATTTGTATCAATGAAGGAGGTTTTTTTTGTGTATAAATTCAACAACAGGAGTTTTGATTGAATTACTCATTTAAACAATGGTTGATAATAATCGCTTTAGCTTTATTCCTGATCTTTTTTGTTGGAACAATGACTGTTCCATGTGCTTTATCGCTTATAAAAATGATAATGAAATAAAAGGGGCAAGCATGGAAGTAGGTTCTTGGATTTGGAAGTTATCTTACATAATTCATGTTATCTCAAATGCAATCTCGATAGGTTTGTTTTTTGTTTTTACTTTTGCAAAAGATGAGATGTTAAAAGAAGAAATAGCAAAAAAATATTTGAAATTGGCTGGAATCTTTATATCAGGAACTGGTTTAACAGGGATACTTCTTCTTTCAATACTCAGTATGACAGGAATGGATGATTTAACAAATAACCCTATAGGACAGAGTGTAATTGTGATGATTTTAGGATACATACTTGTCCTTTTTGTTTACTCGCTGGCATTAATCTACAAAGGAGGTGAGGAAAGATTATACAGGAAGATGTTTGGGATTATGTTTTACTCTTACCTGATTGTTTATGTAATCAGGGTTTATTTAAACAACTGAGGAGGTTTTAGGAGATGGGATTTCCAGATACAACATCTAAGAAATGGTTTCTGATTTTTGTCCTTTCCACTGTGGTGGCTGTAGGTTTATTTACATTCCTTACTGTTAAACAGATTAAAGATGTTCCTCCTATTCCAAAAGAGGTTAAGGGAACAAAAACACTCTACACTTATGACGATATTGTTCAGGGAAAAGCATACTTCCAAAAGTACGTTCTTATGGATCATGGTACGTTACTTGGAAACGGTGCTTATATGGGACCAGATTACACAGCATGGATACTTCATGAAAAAATAGTAGCACTGCAAAATGTTTATGCTCAAGAAAAATTTGGAAAAGCTTACAGCCAATTAACAGATGAAGAAAAAGGTATTATTGATAAGCTTGTGACAGAGGATGTTAGACAAAAATCAATATTAAAACCAGATGTTGTCACACTTACACCTGAACATGAAAAAGCATTTTTAGAAGCCAAGAAAAAACTTGTTAAGTTTTTAGTAGAAGGAAGCCCTGCTTATGCTTTTGTTGGAAATATAATAAAACCTGAGGAAGCTGATAAAATAGCTGATTTTGTAGATTGGTCTACCCTTGTTGCTGTAACTCCAAGACCAGGTGCTGGACCACAGGAAAAATCAATAGTAATTACATCTTTAGGTTCAAAAGAGGAACTATTTAAAAATCTCAACGAACACCCAACATACACAAATAACTGGCCTCCAGAGCCGGCTATCGGCTTAGATGCAACATACTCATCTCTATTCTGGTCTTTAGTGGCATTTATGGCCTGTTGGACATTAACAATCGTTGTTATGTGGGCATTCTATGATTACTTTATGAAATTTGAAGAGGAAAAAACACCTTCTGTTGAAATAAAAACTTTAACACCAATGCAAGAAAAGGTTCTCAAATATGTTCCAATAGTTGCCCTTTTCTTTGTTTTACAGACTGTCATGGGTGGATATCTTGCTCACCTCTATGCAGACCCAAGCCATAACTGGATAGTTCCCCAATCTTTATTCCCATTTAATGTTGCAAGGGAATTTCACCTTAATCTCGCTGTTGTATGGATTGCCATCGGATGGTTAGCAGGTGGTCTTTTTGTAGCACCTTTAGCAACTAAGGGAAAAGATTTTAAATTCCCGATAGCTGTTGATATTCTCTGGATAGCGCTTCTTATTGTTGGTGGTGGTGGTTTAATAGGTATGTGGCTTGGTGCTTTAGGAAAACTCCCTGAAAGTCTCTGGTTCTGGCTTGGTTCAGAAGGTAGAGAATTCCTTGAACTTGGAAGATAAGGGACATAGGTCGTGTTGTTGGTAGTGTATTGTGGTTTTGGATAGTGTTATTCACATTTAGACAGG
>CAYTOE010000045.1:0-10764 GCA_964439255.1 uncultured Aquificales bacterium | reverse complement strand
CCGACACCCATAAGATACCTTGGTTTGTTTCCCGGAAGAAACTCAATAACAACCTCTGTCATGGCGTACATCTCTTCAGGAGGTTCACCTACAGATAAACCACCTATAGAATAACCATCCATATCAAGTTCAACAGTTTTTAAAGCACTTTCCCTTCTAAGGTCTTCATAAACAGAACCCTGTACTATTCCAAATAAAGCCTGCCACTGGTTTTTTTTAGCCTTTTTTGACCTTGTTAGCCATCTTATAGTCTTATCAACTGCATCTTTTGCTGTTGTGTGGCTCACAGGATAAGGAGGACATACATCAAGGGGCATCATAATATCGCTTCCGATAATTTCCTGTATCTCAACAACAAGTTCAGGAGTGAAAAAATGCCACGACCCATCTAAATGAGATTTAAATTTTACACCTTCTTCAGTTAAGATAACTTCAGCTTTATGTTTACCACCTCTATTTTTTCCCTGTGCAAGGGAAAAAACCTGAAAACCTCCGCTATCTGTTAAAATAGGTCTTTCCCAGTTCATAAATCTGTGAAGTCCACCAAAAAAACTTAAAACCTCTGTTCCCGGTCTTAAGTACAGGTGATATGTATTCCCAAGGATTATCTGCGGATTTGTTGAGAGGAGCTGTTCCTTCGTTACAGCTTTTACAGTTCCCTGAGTACCTACAGGCATAAAAACAGGTGTTTCTATCTCACCATGTTTTGTGTATATTTTCCCAAGCCTTGCATCTCCATCCTTTTCTAAAAGTTCAAATTTAAACAGTTTTCCTCTCCTTTAGCTGTATTTTAAGATGAGACTACAGCAACTGTTTTTTCTTCAAAGATAGATATAAAAACGATATTCTCTTTTCCAATTTCTTTTATTCTTACAGACAGTTTTTTGTTTATTATACTGTTTTTTTCATTTAACTCTTCTAAAACATAAATCCAGTCAATATATATGTTGGAAAAAATCTCAGAAAAAAGGGTGTTAACTAAATCAAAATCAAGATATGAAGAAACAGAAAAGACTAAACTTTTAGAATCTTTATCAAATGAATGAATTCTAAGCATAAGTATATTTTAATACAAAAGCGCGCCCGGCAGGACTCGAACCTGCAACCTTGTGATCCGTAGTCACATGCTCTATCCAATTGAGCTACGGGCGCATTAACTTTCTTTTATAGAGAGGAGTTTTTCCTCCTGATCCTTTGCAATCAGCTGGTCTATTATTTCGTCTAAATCACCATCTAAAATCTCATGTATTCTGTGGGATGTATAACCTATTCTATGGTCAGTAACTCTATTTTGAGGGAAGTTATACGTTCTTATTTTTTCACTTCTATCTCCTGTTCCAACCTGTGAACGCCTTTCTTTTTCTATCTTTTCTCTTTCAAGTCTATCATAGTAGTCTTTTAAACGAGCTCTAAGGATTTGCATGGCTTTAGCCCTGTTTTGAAGCTGTGAACGTTCATCCTGACAGGAGACTACAATTCCAGTTGGAATGTGGGTTATTCTTACAGCTGAATCTGTTGTATTAACATGCTGTCCACCTGCACCTGAAGCTCTCATTGTTTCTATTTTTAACTCTTCAGGTTTAATCTCAATATCAACCTCTTCTGCTTCAGGTAAAACCGCTACTGTTGCTGTTGATGTATGAATTCTTCCTGAACTTTCTGTCTCAGGGACTCTCTGTACCCTGTGGACACCACTTTCATATTTTAGTCTTGAGTAAGCACCTTTTCCTTTTATAAGGGCTATAACCTCTTTTATTCCACCTCTGTCTGTTGGATGCATGCTTAGAACTTCAACCTTCCAGCCATGCCTTTCTGCGTACCTCTGGTACATTCTGAAAAGTTCACCGGCAAACAGAGCGGCTTCTTCACCACCTGCTCCCTGTCTTATCTCTAAGATAACATTTTTTTCATCATTTGGGTCTTTAGGAAGAATTTCAAGCTGAATTTCCTTTTCTAATTCTTCTTTTTTCTTTTCAAGCTCTTTAAGCTCCTCTTCTGCAAGGAGCCTCATCTCTTCATCTTCACTGTTTAAGAGAGATTTTGTCTCTTTTATATCTTCAAGGGTTTTTTTGTACTCTTTGTAAAGTTTAGATAATTTCTCTGCCTCTTTATGTTCTTTTGCAATTTCCTGGAGCTTTTTCTGATCCTTTAAAACTTCAGGATCAGATAAAAGCTCCTCCAATTTTTTAAGTTTGATATCGATATTTTCAAGTTTTTCTAAGATATGCTTATTAAGCATTTTGGTTTTCTGTTGCTCCAGTACCTTTAATTTCTAAAAATAGAGGTTTTATTTTTAATTTTCCAGTGTAAAATGGATGACACTGGTTACAAACCTCAAGGTGAACAACTCCACCTTTTGTTGAAAGTAAATCAAACTCATTTCCACAACCACAAACAAAATGTGTAAGTTTTAATTCTGGATGAATATCTTTTTTCAATTTTCTACCTCCAATATATACCAGTTTTTAAATTTTCAATATCCAAAACAATTATTATATTACATTTAGAATAATTTTATAAAGCCCGGTTAAGCGTTCATAGATTTTAAAAACTCTTCATTTGTTTTGAATTTTGAAAGCTTACTGAGAAGGAACTCCATAGCTTCGACCTCATCCATTGTTGATAAGAATTTTCTTAAAATCCATACTCTCTGGAGTTCCCAGTCTTCTAAGAGAAGCTCCTCTTTTCTTGTTCCTGATTTTGGTATATTAATAGCAGGGAATACCCTTTTCTCCATAAGCCTTCTGTCAAGATAGAGTTCCATATTTCCAGTTCCTTTAAATTCTTCAAAAATAACCTCGTCCATTCTTGAACCTGTCTCTATAAGTGCTGTTGCAAGTATTGTTAAACTTCCTCCTTCTTCTATATTTCTTGCAGCCCCAAAGAACTTTTTAGGTCTTTGAAGAGCTGTAGCTTCTATACCACCTGATAAAACCCTTCCTGTTGGTGGTGTTACTGCGTTTGAAGCCCTTGCAAGTCTTGTCATAGAGTCAAGCAGGATAACAACATCCTGTCCGTTTTCCACAAGCCTTTTAGCTCTTTCCACTATAAGCTCTGCAACATGCATATGTCTTTCTGGTGGTTCGTCAAATGTTGATGCAACAACCTCTGCACCTTCTCCAACTATTCTTCTCATTTCTGTAACTTCTTCTGGACGTTCATCAATAAGAAGTATAATAAGATGTGTTTCAGGATGGTTTTTTATAAGGGCTTTTGCTATCCTCTGTATGAGAACAGTTTTTCCTGCCTTTGGTGGTGCTACAATAAGTCCCCTTTGTCCTTTTCCAATAGGTGTTATTAAACTTACAACCCTTGTTGAAAGGTCTGAAGGGTCGTACTCTAAATTAAATCTTTCTGTTGGATGGAAAGGTGTAAGTCTGTCAAAAATAGGTCTTCCTTTTATTTTTTCCGGTTCTATTGTGTTAACAGCCTCTATTTTTATTAAAGCTCTGTACTTTTCGTTATCTTTAGGTAGCCTTGCTATTCCAATAATGTAATCACCTGTCCTCAGTCCAAACTTTTTTATCTGGGAAGGTGATACATAAATATCTGTTGAATGGGGTGCATAGTTGTTTTCTATTGAACGGATAAATCCATAACCTTCAGGTAAAACCTCTAAAACACCTTTTATAAAATTCAGGCCTTCTTCAACAGCTTTTTTTTCTAATATTTTTGTAATAAGTTCCTGTTTTTTTAAGCCGGTTGTTCTTGTTAAACCTATTTCCTTTCCCAATTTTTGAAGTTCTAAAAGGGTCATCTTCTTAAGTTGATCCAAAGTTATATCTGCCAGAGCCATTTCTTTTTAAATCCTCCTCCGTTTGTTTTTTATTTACCTATACAAAACTTACTGAAAATATTGCCTAAGATATCTTCTGTGGATATTTCCCCTGTGATTTCTTCAAGATATTTCTCAGCTTCTCTGATATGTAGCATTAAAATTTCCCTTTGGAAGTCATAGTGGTCAATATTTTCTATTAAATCTTCAATTATGTTTTTAGCCTGTTTAAGTTTGTTTAAATGTCTAAGGTTGATAAATACCTCTTCTTCTTTTTCTTCAATAAAACCTAATTGTTGAAAGATTTTTTCTTCTAAATGGGGGATATTTTTAAGTGTTTTACTACTTACAAATATTATATCCTTAAAGTAATACTTTTTTCCAGTTTTATCAAGCTCTTTTAACATTTTTTCATTTACCAAATCAGATTTATTCCCTACAACAATAGGATTTTTATCTTTTATACGATTAAAAATCTTTATATCTTCTTCTAAAATTCCCTGAGAAGAATCAAAAACAAACAGAACAATATCAGCTTCATCTATCTTTTCTAAAGCTTTTTCAATCCCTATTTTTTCAATCTTATCTTCTGTTTCTCTTATTCCTGCCGTATCCAAAAGTTTCACAGGAATACCTTTTATAGAAACAGTTTCTTCTATAAAATCCCTTGTTGTTCCCATGTATTCTGATACAATAGCCCTTTCATATCCTATAAGGGCATTAAAAAGCGATGATTTTCCAACATTGGGTCTGCCTACAATAGCAAGTTTTATTCCTTCTCTGATTATCTCACCTTTTTTGTAGGTTTTAACAAGCTGATTTATTTTTTCTAAAACATCTTCAAGTACTTTTTTTATTCTGTCTGAAGAAATCTCTTCAACATCTTCAGGAAAATTAAGTTCAGCTTCTATAAGTGAATCTATTTCAAGAAGTTTGTCTTTAAGAGCATTTACTTTCTTTGAAAGCTTGCCTTCAAGTATATTAACCGCAGCCTTTGAAGCTGCTTCTGTTTTTGCATCTATAAGCTCTGCTATTGCCTCTGCCTGTGTAAGGTCTAATTTTCCATTTAAAAAGGCTCTTTTTGTGAATTCTCCAGGTTCAGCAAATCTTGCTCCAAAAAATATAGCCTCTTCTATAATCTTTTTTATTACTGGAACACTTCCATGGGGGTATATTTCTACAACGTCTTCTCCGGTAAAACTCCTTGGGGATTTAAAATAGACAAAGAGCCCTTCATCTATCACTCTCCCTTCCCTGTCTTTTATTTTCCCAAAATACACCTTTCTTTCTTCTATTTTTTCAGGAAGGGAGAATATTTTTCTCCCTATTTCTAAAGATTTTTCACCGCTTATCCTTACTATACCAACAGCTGAAGGGATAAGCGGTGTGGCATTTGCTACAATAGTGTCTTTTTCCATTATTTTTTATCGTATCTTCCTAACTGCTTGTTGATTATAAAACTCTGTCCGATGCCTAATATATTATTCGTAAGCCAGTATAAAACAAGCCCTGCAGGGAAATTCATAAACATGAATGTAAATACACCAGCCATTATATACATAATCATCTTTTGATTTTTATCGGAAGATGGTGTTATAAACTGCTGAGCTATCATTGATAATCCCATAAGTATAGGGAGAATATAAAAAGGATCTTTATCTGATAAGTCTGGTATCCATAGGAAAGGAACATTTTTAAGTTCTACTGTAACCATTAAAACGTTATATAGAGCTATAAAAATAGGTATCTGAGCTACTATTGGAAGACAACCACTCATAGGATTAGCACCATGCTCTGCATACAGTTTCATCATTTCCTGCTGGAGTTTTTGTGGGTCATCCTTATATTTTTTCTGGAGTTTTTTAATTTCAGGTGCTAAATCTGACATTTTTTTCATGGATTTTAAACTTTTATGGTTAAGAGGGAACAGAACTATTCTTAAAAGGACGGTGAGAATAATTATTGTTAATCCCCAGTTATGAACAAATCTGTAGATAAAATGCATTATTACGAATAGTGGTTTTCCTAAAATACCAAAAATACCGAAGTTAACAGTATCTTTTAAAGATAGGTCAACACCCCACTCTTTTTTGTATCTGTCTGTTATCTTCCCTAAAAGTGAGTATAGTTTTGGTCCACCAAAGAAAAAACCGTTTAAACTGTGGGGTATTTCACTAATAACAGCTGTGTGTTTACCACCTATAGGTACTACATGAACTGCTGAGAATCCATTTTTGTTAGAAAGTAGCTGGATAAAGTACTTATTTTCTTCTCCTGCCCATAAAATATTTCCCCTTATTATCTGCTCAGTCTTTATATCAGGGTCTAAAGTAATAAGTTCTTTATCTGTTTTTACTACGGCTCCAGAATGACCAAATCTTCCACTACTTTCTATACCAACACCGCTAATTACAGCTAAGCCTATTTTCTCAAGGCCTTTAGTTTTTATATTCAAACTTATAGTCATATCTTCATTTAAAACAAAGTCTTTAACAACTTCTATATTTCCTTTTTTTAATGTGAAAATGTAGTGGTTTCCATTTTGACTGAATGTATATTTAGAAAAGTTTATCGTTGATGTTATTTCAGGGTCTGTAGTGATAATTTCTGTTGGGAAAAGTCTGTTATTTTTAGAAAATTTGCTAATAACATCAAAGTTATATCTTTTTACATATATAGAGATAACCCTTGCACCTACTTTGGAAATCAGAATATGTCCAAAATCTGTATTAATCTTTACAAACTCCTTTAAATCATCTGAAGAAACTCTTTTAGAACCAAGTAAAAGGTTATACGCTCCTCCAACATAATTGACAGCAGGTTTGCCTTTAATATCTGTACTATTTGTACTCTGTATATGTTGAGAAACTTCTGTTTTTTCTGTTTTAGCTGTTTTTTCAACATGCTCGGTTTTTTGAGTCTGGGTTGGGAATAGATAAGACTGTATAACGGTAAACCCAATTAATAAAACAGCAACAACTAAGAAAAACAGGAATATCCTTTTGTTCATATCCTGTTGGTCATTCATCATTTTCTCCGTCTCCTTATGGGTTATCTATACCACCTTTAGAAAAGGGGTTACACCTCAAAACTCTCCATATTGCTTTTAAAGAGCCTTTTACAAGTCCGTATTTTTCAAGTGATTGAATAGCGTAGTCTGAACAGGTCGGATAATAACGGCAACTTGAAGGTTTTAATGGAGATATATATCTCTTATAAAGGCTAATCAACAGTATTAACAGTTTTTTCATCGCATTCTCTTAATTCTTTTAAAAGAAGAAAAATATCCTTATTAACATCTTGAAGTTTTGCTTCTGATATATACTTCCGTGCAATAAGTACAATATCGTAACTTAGATTTTTCAAAGATGAGAAATTTATCCTAATAGCTTCTCTCAACAATCTCTTAGCCCTATTTCTGACCACCGCTTTTTTGGAAAACCTTTTAGAGGCTATAAAAGCGAATCTGGGATACCCCAGACTGTTTTTATTTATTATAGCAATAAAAGTTTTTGTTTTGATTGATTTTAAATGGTGGGAAAGAATCTGTTTTATTTCTTTCCCTTTTAGAGTTTCCATTTAAACCACAGCTAATCTCTTTCTTCCTTTTCTTCTTCTTCTGGCAAGAATTTTTCTTCCAGCTTTAGTTCTTTTTCTTGCTAAGAAACCTGATGTTCTTTTTCTTTTCTTATTTGATAAGTGGTTTTTCACTTTCTCAGGCATTTTTTCCTCCTTGATTTTTGTTTAAAAACAAAAAGAGCGCACAGAAACTGTACGCTCTTAAAAGTTTATGTTTAATATTTTTTAAAATCCAGCTTTGCTGTCAAATATTCCTGTGAAGAGGAATATAATAGCGATTAGTAGAGCATAAAGAACAAATGTTTCTATAAGAGCCATACCAATAAACATGGTAGTTAAAAGTTTTCCACCCATATTTGGGTTTCTTGCCATACCTTCAAGAACACCTCTGATAGCATTACCTAAACCAGCAGCACCACCACCAGCAGCAGCACCTATTGCAACACCAGCACCTATAGCCATTCCACCGTAAAATATAGCCCTTGACATAGCATCAGCATTTCCTTCGCCTGCAAATGCAGCAGAGATAGCTCCAGCTACTAAGAGTAATACCGCAAATGCTGTTGAGAATTTTCTCATTACTGTAAAAACCTCCTTTTATTATTTTATTACCAATACTTGACTTTCTATTTTTGGTATATCCCTTTCGTATTCAATAGGTATTATAGTTAAGTCAGGTGATACTTCTGCGACAACTACAGGAAGTCTATCAACAGTTTTCCCTTTTGCCTCTATGTAAAATTCGTGCCTGTTACATCCTTTTAAAAATGGTTCTAATTTTTGCTTTACGTTTTTTTCTGCTTTTTCTTTTAGATCTGGTGAAGCAGGGACACCAAAAGAAGCACTTGTTTTTACCATTGTATAAACATCTTCAAGTTCATGATAAACTATGAGTTTCGCTTCATATTTTTTAGTCATATCTATAGCCCATTCTAGAGCTTTTAAAGAAACAGGAGACAGATCAACACAAACAAGTATCTTTTCTATTTTCACCATTTCTTTCTCCTTAATGAGCTTCTTCAACTAATGCACCAGCAATGTAAACGGTGGTTAGTATCATAAATACGTATGTCTGTAAGAAAACAGCTATAAGGTGAATAAGCATTATTGGCAATGGAACAAGTAAAGGTACCAAGAATATTAAAACAACAGTCATTAATTCTCCACCTGTCATGTTTGCAAATAAACGTAAAGCAAGTGTAACAGGTCTGCTTATATGGGAAAGTATTTCTATTATAAAGAAAACAGGCGCAGCAGCAGGAATAGGGCCCATAAAATGTTTTATGTAACCAAAACCATGCTTTTTAATACCAACAAAATTGTAAATAATGAACACAAGTATAGCTAACCCTAAGGTTGTATTCATATTAGCTGTATAGGATTCCAGACCAGGTATCATACCCATTAAATTTCCAAAGAATATGAATAAACCTAAGCCTGCTATTAGTGGGAAAAACTTCCTTCCTTCTTTTCCCATCTGTTCTTTTATCATATTGTCAACAAACTCAATGTACATCTCGAAAAGGTTTTGCACCGGAGTAGGTATCAGAGATGGTTTTTTAGCAAATATCAAAAATATAGCAGGAACAACTATGAGAGCACCTACAGTCATAATAATGTGATTAATATAAAGCCCTTCCAAGATACAGCCTCCATTTAATTTTCCTTGGTTTGTTAACACAAACTCCAAATATTATATCAGAAAAAACAAACAGGTGTAAATTACCACAGGCTGTTATTCAGGTTATAATATTCAGAAGAACAAACAGGAGGGTTTAGATGAAAAAAAGCTGTAAAATCACTACTTTACCAGGAGATGGTATCGGTCCTGAAATTATGGAATCTGCCCTTGAAGTACTCAGGGCTATTTCTAAGAAATATGACGTTGAATTTGAGTTTAAGGAAGGTTTAATTGGAGGAGCTGCTATTGATGCTACAGGAGAGCCTTTGCCAGAGGAGACACTAAAAATTGCAAAAGAGAGTGATGCTGTTTTGCTTGCGGCTGTTGGTGGTGAAAAATGGGACAGCTTACCAACAGAAAAAAGACCTGAAAAAGGTTTGTTAAAAATAAGAAAGGAACTTGAACTGTTTGCCAACCTGAGACCTGGGAAAGCATATTCTGCTCTTTTAGATTCATCTCCGTTAAAAGAAGGGCTAATAAAAGGGGTAGATTTATTAGTTGTCAGGGAGTTGGTTAGTGGTATTTATTTTGGTGAACCGAGGGGTATTGAAGAAAGAGATGGTGAAAAAGTTGGATACAACACAATGATTTATTATGAACATGAGATAAAAAGAGTAGCAAAACTTGCATTTGAAATAGCAAGAAACAGGAGAAAAAAGGTTACAAGTGTAGATAAGGCTAATGTATTGGAAGTTTCAGCAGTATGGAGAGAGGTTGTTAATGAAGTACATGCCGATTATCAAGATGTAGAGCTTGAACATATGTACGTTGATAACTGTGCAATGCAGCTTGTGAGAAGACCTAAAGACTTTGATGTTATTGTAACAGGTAACCTTTTTGGTGATATTTTATCTGATGAGGCTGGAGCTTTAACAGGTTCCCTTGGAATGCTTCCTTCTGCATCTATAGGAGAAAAGTACGCTTTATACGAACCTGTTCATGGCTCTGCTCCAGATATAGCTGGGCAGGGAATAGCAAACCCAATAGCGATGATTTTATCAGCTGCAATGATGCTTGATATAACATGTAAACTACATGATGCGGCAAAAGATATAGAAAGAGCTATAGAAAAAGTTCTTGAAGATGGTTATAGAACAGGGGATATATGGTCTCCAGGAACAAAAAAAGTAAACACAAAAGAGATGACAGAAGCTATAATTGAAAGGTTGTGAAGGGGATATATCCCCTTTCTTTTTTCCTTAAAAGTGTTATGTTATTTATAAAGGGGAGAGTGATGATAATAATATATATATATATATTTCTTTTTTTATCTGTTCAGGCTTTTTGTTTTGAACCTATAAAACCTATTCCTGACAAGGTTCCTTATGATAAAGAAAAAGCAGAGTTGGGAAAACTTCTTTTCCATGACCCTATTCTTTCAAAAGACAAAACTGTTTCCTGTGCTTCATGCCATGAACTTTACACAAAATGGGGAACAGACCATAGAAACGTTTCTATAGGTGTAAAAGGCAGGAAGGGAAATGTAAATGCACCTACTGTTTATAACAGTTACTTTAACTTTAGACTTTTCTGGAATGGAAGGGCAAAAGACCTGAAAGAACAGGCTGAGGGACCTCTTCATAATCCTGTTGAGATGGATATGGATGAAAAAACTATAGAGGAAAGATTAAAACAAGTTCCCTTGTATGTACAGCTTTTTAAAAAAATATATGGAGGTGTCAAGTATAAATATGTGCTTGATGCCATAGCTGAGTTTGAAAAAGCTTTG
>CAYTOE010000044.1:0-10897 GCA_964439255.1 uncultured Aquificales bacterium | reverse complement strand
TCTGTCATCGTAGCTTGCAGGTGAAGAAGGGTCTGCATCAGACAGAGGAGGCTCATTATTTTCAGCACATGCAAGATAAAGGATACCCTGAGATGGGTAGGATGTTCCGTTGTTTGTTACCCTGAAGTGGATTTCATTAACATTCTGAACAGTTCCGATACTTTCAGCGATAATTAGTGCATCTGCGTGGTCACCATCACCATTTGCGTCGTGAGAATCATCACCTATACCGTTTCTATCTCTGTCAACACCATCATTTTCGTAGAATACTAACCAACATTTTGTAAGACTTGGGCTAAACTTAGCATTGTGGAGTTTGATATGAATCTGGTCACCTTCTGTTAAGTTACCGTAGTTTGTTTCATACTTGATAATAACACCTGTTGGGTTACCCATCGGAGAAGGAACGTCATTATCCAGGTTGTAGTCTTTACCTGCGAGGTAGTCAGTAGCTTCACATGGGATTGTAATCATGTCATTTGAGTTGTGAGTTCCCTGGAATTCAAAGAACATTAAAGCTTGTGATTGGTGAGCTTGAGCAGCGCCTACCATCACTCCTGCAGCTACTGCTGTTCCAAGCAGCGCCGATCTTGCTAATTTCTTCATGGCTTTTACCCCCTAAAATTTTAATTTCTTCAAAAAATGTTGTTTATATGTATAGCAATCAGTGTGCCAATTTTTAAGTAATTCATTTTTATAAATTTCTTTAGAGCATTATGTTTTTGAATCGTTATTTTTTTTTACAGAAAAAGAGAAACAAACAGGAAAATAAAGGCTGCGCTTGATTAAACACAATTTGTTAAATGATTTAACAGTGAAATTTTTGTAAAAAAATAAGACAATTATATGTGTAAGAAATATTTCTTCTTCATAGATATGGATAAAACTTTTACAGATGTAAAGAAGGTTTTATGCTGATATATCTAATTCGGTTGTTTGTGTTTTTTACTTAAAAAGTTCAGGACATAACCCATTACTTCTTTTATACCTGTTCCTTCTTTGGAAGAGGTTAAGAATATGGGCACGTTGTCTTCAAGTTCTAATGTCTGTTTTATTATTTTTTTGACCTTTGCTTTTTCACTCTGATTTAGCTTATCCGATTTTGTTGCTACTATAATATAAGGGATATCAAGACTTTCAAGCCACTCTTTCATCAAAAAATCTAAGTTCGTAGGTTTATGTCTGCTATCTACAAGAAGTATAACAAGACCTAAGTTTTCCCTTGTGTAGAAATACTTTTCAATCATTTTTTTCCATTTTTCCCTTTCCGCTTTGGAAACAGCGGCATAGCCATAACCAGGCAGGTCAACAAAATAGATTTTTTCATTTAGTAAGAAGAAGTTTATTAAACGGGTTTTACCTGGAGAAGAAGAAACTTTTGCAATTTTTCTTTTGAAAATGGCATTTATCAGGGAAGATTTTCCTACATTGGAACGTCCAACCACTGCAACCTCAGGCCTGTCTGGTGGTGGATAATCTTCTGGTTTAACAGCGCTTTTTATAAATTTTACGTTTTTTACTACAGCCATTTAGCTTGCTTTTTCATAAATCATTATTGGTTGTTTTTTTCTTTTGACTACATCCTTATCTATAACAACTTTTTTAATGCCTTTTGCCTGAGGTATTTCATACATAACATCCAACATTATTTCTTCAACAATGGCTCTTAATCCTCTTGCACCTGTTTTCCTTTCTATCGCTTCCCTTGCGATTTCTCTAACAGCTTCCTCTGTAAACTCTAATTCAACCCCATCCATAGCAAGGAGTTTTTTATATTGTCTTATGAGAGCATTTTTAGGCTCTGTTAACACCTTTACAAGGGCATCTTCATCAAGTTCATCAAGAGTTGCTATAACAGGTATCCTTCCAATAAATTCAGGTATAAGACCGAACTTTATAAGGTCTTCAACTCTAACTTTTGATAGTATATTTACTTCTTCCTCTTCTTTTGACCTTATTTCAGCAGCAAAACCTATAGATTTTTTACCTATTCTCTGTTTTATAATATCTTCAAGACCAACAAAGGCACCACCTAATATAAAGAGGATATTTGTTGTATCAAGCTGTATAAACTCCTGATGGGGATGTTTTCTTCCCCCTTGAGGTGGAATATTTGCAACTGTTCCTTCTAAGATTTTTAAAAGAGCCTGCTGAACACCTTCACCGGAAACATCCCTTGTTATAGAAGGATTTTCTCCTGATTTTTTAGCTATCTTATCTATCTCATCTATATATATAATTCCCTTCTCTGCTTTTTCTATGTCGTAGTCAGCTGCCTGAACAAGCCTTACGAGGATACTTTCAACATCTTCACCTACATAACCAGCTTCTGTGATATTTGTTGCATCAGCTATGGCAAAAGGAACATTTAATATTCTTGCAAGTGTTCTTGCAAGGAGTGTTTTACCTGAACCTGTAGGTCCTATTAGTAAAATATTACTTTTTTCAAGCTCTACATCTTCATTGTCTAATCTTTGACCTGAGAATATCCTTTTGTAGTGGTTATAAACAGCAACTGAAAGGATTTTTTTTGCCCTTTCCTGCCCTATTACATACTCATCTAACTTTTTCTTTATCTCTGGTGGAGTTGGAAGCTGTTTTAACTCCTCCAACTCCAGTCCTTTACTTTCAAGTTCTTCTTTTATCAAAAGGTTACACTGGGATATACAGTCATCACATATATATATATCATTGGGACCTGCTATTAAGACTTTTGTCTCGTTTTGTGGTTTTCCACAAAATGAGCATTTGTTCATTTTTTCCATGTTTACCTCTTAACAATAACTTTGTCTATAAGACCGTAATCTACAGCCTCCTGTGCTGACATAAAATAATCCCTTTCTGTATCTGCTTCAACCTTTTCTAAGGGTTGTCCTGTATGCTCAGCCAATTTCTGATTAAGATATTTTTTTAGTCTTAGAATTTCTCTTGCATGTATCTCTATATCTGTTGCCTGTCCCTGAAATCCACCTAAAGGCTGGTGAATCATTATTCTTGAGCTCGGGAGTGCATATCTCTTCCCTTTTGTTCCCGCTGCTAAAAGAAAAGCTCCCATGGATGCAGCCTGTCCCATACATATTGTTACAACATCTGGTTTTATATACTGCATTGTATCGTATATAGCAAGACCAGCTGTAACAACACCACCAGGTGAATTTATATACATATAGATATCTTTATCAGGGTCTTCAGATTCAAGGAATAATAGCTGTGCAACAACAAGGTTTGCAATGTGGTCATCTATAGGAAAACCAAGCAGTATGATTCTATCTTTTAATAATCTTGAATATATATCGTAAGCCCTTTCTCCTCTTGGTGTTTGCTCAATAACAATAGGAACAAGCTGGCTTACGATTTTATCTATCTCTTTACTCATATAAACCTCCATTAAAATTTTTGGGATAATTTAATCCCTTTGTGCTTATTTTCTACTCTTTTTTTGCTTCCTCAGGTTCTTTTTCCTCAGTTTTTTCCTCTTCCTTTACCTCTTCACCGCTTTCTTTTTTTCCATATTTTTCTTCATACTCTTCTTTTGTCATCTCAACTATATTTGATTTTTCTTTTATCAGGTCTATAACTTTTCTTTTAAGTATTGAGTAAACAATATTATTGATGGCTCCCTGTTCTTCAAGATATTTCTTCATCTGTTCGAGGGTAGCACCATAGGCTTTTGCTATCTCTTCTATTTCTTTGTTTATTTCTTCTTCAGATACTTCTATACCCTCTTTTTCGGCTATTTTGTTAATAACAAACATTATTTTTACATTTTTTATAGCTGTCTGTTCTAACCCTCTTGCTGCAGCTGTTAACATTTCCTGATTTGGCTTTATCCCAAAATTTTCAAGCTGTCTTGCGTAATCCTGTATCAGATACTCAAGCTCAGCTTTCACAAGAGATGAAGGAACTTGAAAATCGTACTGTTTTGCAAGTTCATCAATAATTTTCTGCTCTATTTCTTTATTTTTAGCATCTTCTACTTTTTTCTGAAGGTCTTCTTTTATTTTCTGTTTAGCTTCTTCTATATTTTCACCAAGACCTACCTCTTTGAAGAACTCTTCGTTCAGTTCAGGAAGAACTTTTTTCTTAACTTCCAATATCTTTACCTTAACTTTTGCTTTTCCAAATTCTTTACCCTGTTCATCGTATAGGGGTACGTTTTCTACTTCTATCTCTTCACCTACTCTTTTACCTTTTATTTTTTCCTCTATCTCTGGTCTAAGTTGGTTTGCACCTACTATAACCTCAAAATTGTCTTCTTCTTCCTCACCATTATCAGCTATGATATGGTAGTGGATTTTTATAAGGTCTCCTTCTTCTACAGGTTTGTTTTCTGTCTCATATTTTGCCTTTTGTTCTCTTAATGTTTCTAACGCTTTTTCTACCTCTTCATCAGAAACTTCATATTTGATAACAGGTATTTCAAATCCTGTGTAATCTTTTAGTTCAAACTCAGGAGCAACTTCAAAAGCAACTTTAAATTTGAGTTTGTCATCCTCAAGCTCAATATCACCAAACGTAACATCTGGTGAAACAGGAGAGAGATTTTTCTCTTCAAGTATTTTTTGAAGCTCTTCATTAACAAACTTTTTAACTGCTTCTTCCTTTATTACGTCTTTATATCTTGCTTTTATAATTGATGCGGGAACATGTCCCTTTCTAAAACCAGGAACATTTACATTTTTAGATATTTCTTTAATAATCTCTTTAACTAAGTTTTTTATTTTTTCACCCTGTTCTTCAATTGTAAGTGTTCTGACAAGGCCTTTTTCTTCAACAGTAACGCTCATTCTCAACTCCTTTCCTAAAATTTATTTAAAAAATACAAACCTTTATTATATCAAAGTTATAGTACTGATTTTTTATGAAAAAATACAAAAATTTTTTCTTTTTATTATAACAGAAGAAAAGGGTCAAAAGACCCTTAAATTAAAGATTTTAGTAGTTCATCTATATTTTCTATATCTATTTCTTCTTTTTCTCCTGTAGCTCTTCTCTGAAATTCAACTTTGTTGTTTTTTACACCCCTACCAACAACGATTCTAAAAGGAATACCTATAAGGTCTGCGTCTTTAAACTTTGCACCTGGTGACATATCTCTATCATCGTATAGGACTTCTATACCTGTGGATTTTGCCTTTTCGTATATATTTTCTGCTATCTCAACAATCTTTTTATCTTTCATATTGAGTGCAAGTATTTCCAATTTAAACGGTGCTATGTTCTCAGGCCATATAATACCGTTTTCATCGTTATTTTGCTCAACAGCTGCTGCCATTAATCTACTAACGCCAATTCCATAACATCCCATAATGATTGGTTTTTCTCTACCATCCCTATCAACGAAATAAGCTTTCATAGCTTCTGAGTATTTCGTTCCAAGGAGGAATATATGTCCCACTTCCAATCCTGTTGTTTCTTTTAAAGGAGATTTACATACAGGACATGGATCTCCTTCTTTTGCTGTGGAAAAATCTACAAACTCAACAGGCTGAAAATCCCTTGGTATATTTACGTTTATGTAATGGTAATCTTTTTCATTTGCTCCTATAACAAAGTTATGGAGGTCTTTAACAGATATATCAGCATAAACAGGGATATCAAGGCCTATAGGACCTACAAATCCTTCAACAATACCGAGTTTCTCTAACTCTTCTGATGTTGCAAGGTGGGCATCAATAACTCCAAAATAGTTTATAAGTTTCGTTTCATTTAGTTCTCTATCACCTCTTATTAAAACAGCAACAGCTGTTCCATCGTCAAGGATATAAACAAGGGTTTTTACTATTTTTTTAGTATCAACTTTTAAAAATCTGGCAACCTCCTCCACTGAAGAAACACCAGGAGTGTGAACTTTTTCTAAAGGTTTGGGCTCTTCTGGTGGAAGTTTATCAAGTTCAAATTCATATTTAGCAGCTTCAACATTTGCAGCATATCCACATTTTTCACAATAAACAATATGAGCCTCTCCATTTGCAGCTTTTACAACAAACTCATGAGAGTATTTTCCACCTATAGCTCCAACATCTGCCTCAACCATTAAATAATCAAGTCCAAGCTCTGAAAATATTTTATGATACGTTTCTTTCATAATTTCGTATGATTTTACAGCTGCTTCTTCAGAAACATCAAAAGAATAGGCATCTTTCATCAAAAATTCTCTTCCCCTTATAAGACCATATCTTGGTCTTGCTTCATCTCTGAATTTTGTCTGTATCTGATAAAAGTTTTTAGGAAGGTCTTTATAAGAACGAATATTTTTTCTAACAAGGTCTGTTATTGTTTCTTCATGTGTGGGACCTAAAGCAAACCATCTGTTTTTTCTATCCTGTATTCTGAACAGTTCTTTTCCATAAACATCCCACCTTCCTGTCTCCTGCCAGAGTTCAGAAGGTGTAAGGATAGGGAGTAAAACCTCCAAAGCACCGGCTTCATCCATATATTTTCTTATAATGTTTTCTATTTTTCTTAGAACCCTTAATCCAAGGGGTAAATATTCATAAATTCCAGCAGCAAGTTTTCTTATATAACCAGCTCTTAAAAGAAAGATATGACTTGGGACTTCAGCTTCAGCAGGAGCCTCTTTCATCGTAGGCATAAAGTACTGGGATGCTCTCATTTAAAACCTCCATTTATCTTTTGCTTTTTTCTTTAACAATATTAACTAAAAATTTTACCTTTTTTACTTCCATATCAGGCATTAAACCATGACCAAGGTTAAAAATATGTCCTGTATCATTTCCCCATTTCTTTAATATGGAAACCGCTTTTTCTTCTATAACATCTTCTTTGGCATAGAGAACTATAGGGTCAAGATTTCCCTGTACTGCAGCCTTTCCATTCAGTTTTCTCTTAACATCAGATAAATCAATCATCCAGTCAACACTATAAACATCTGCCCCTGACGTTACCATATCATCAAAAAAGCCAGCTACACCTTTTGTGAAATGGATAACAGGCTGGTAATCTCTTTTAAGGTTTTTAATGATTTTTTTAATAGGTGGAAGAGCAAATTCTCTGTAATCATCTGGAGATAGATAACCTCCCCAGCTATCAAAAATCTGAACAGCATCAGCTCCGCTTTCTATCTGGAAGTTAAGGTAATCTATCAGCATATCTGCAAGTTTGTCCAATAACTCTTTGAAAGCATCAGGGTAGTTATACATGAATGTTTTTGCTTTTTTAAAATCTCTTGATGTTCTTCCTTCTATCATATATGCTGCCAGTGTAAAAGGTGCACCACAAAAACCTATTGTTGGAATTTCTCTATTTAAAGCCGTGTTTACACCTTTTATAATCTCTCCTACATAATAAACATCCTGTCTGTTAAAAGATTTTAGTTTTAAAATATCATCCGGTTTTTCAATAGGGTTTAAAAAAACTGGTCCTTCTCCTTCTCTAAACTCAAATTTAATCCCTATACTTTCAAGGGGAGTTAAGATATCAGAAAAAATTATAGAAGCATCAACACCAAGTATTTTTCTTGGGAGAATAGTTGCTTCTACTGCGAGTTCAACATTTTTGTAAAAATTCATAAAACTTCCAGCTTTTTCCCTTAATGCTCTATATTCAGGCATATACCTTCCTGCCTGTCTCATTAACCATACAGGTGTCCTTTCTACAGGTTTTCTTAAAGCAGCTCTCAGGAAAAGATCATTTTTTAAATCTTTCATCTATTCTCTCCAGGTATGTTTTTGAAGCATTATAAAAAAATTTTACTTTTAAAACCATTCTTTATTTTACTTCCTGGTTGGATGATACAATATATAAAAACTGTTTAAGAGGTTCTAATGATTACCGTTGTAGACTACGGTATGGGAAATTTAAGAAGTGTCGCAAAAGCACTTGAGAAAGTAGGTTTTAAAGTTAAAGTTTCTTCTGAGAAAAAAGATGTAGAGAACGCAAAGGCAATTGTTGTTCCCGGTGTGGGAGCCTTTGGAGATGCTATACACAACCTTGAAAGATTTGGACTTTTAGAACCAGTTATAAAGTCAATAGAAATGGGAAAACCTTATCTTGGTATATGTTTAGGTCTTCAGATTTTATTTGAGTATGGTTATGAGTTTGGAGAACATGAAGGATTGGGAATTTTAAAAGGGAAAGTCATCAGATTTGAAAACAAAGAAGGATATAAAGTTCCCCATATGGGTTGGAATCAGGTGTGGATTAGGCAAAAAGAAGGTCTTTTTTCTAATATAAAAGAGGGTGAGTATTTTTACTTTGTCCACTCTTTTTATGCTGTTCCTTCTGAGGAAAGTGATGTAGCAGCTATAACAGATTACTCCGTAGATTTTTGTTCTGCAGTTCAAAAAGATAACGTTTGGGCTGTTCAGTTTCATCCTGAAAAAAGCCAGAGAGCTGGTCTAAAGCTTTTAGAAAATTTTAAACGATTTGTAGAGAATGAATAAATGGATGGAATATTACTTGTAGATAAACCTGAAAATATAACTTCTAACAGAGTTGTACAGAAAATAAAGAAAAAAATAGAAGAAAAAAAAGTAGGGCATACAGGTACATTAGATTACTTTGCCTCAGGTTTAATGATTTTAACGGTTGGGAAGGCAACCCGTTTGACAGAGTATTTTCAGGGACTTGATAAAGAATATATAGCAACAGGAGAACTTGGGAAGGTAACGGATACGTATGACAGACAGGGAAGAGTAATAGAGGAAAAAGAATGTGAGATAAAGGAAGAAGATTTAAAAAAAATAATTTTATCTTTTGTCAAAACGTATCCACAAATCCCACCTCCTTATTCCTCAAAAAAAATAGGTGGAAAAAGAGCTTACCAGCTTGCAAAAAAAGGGATTGATGTTCCTTTGAAACCTAAAGAGATAACAATTTATTCTATTGAAGTAATTGATATTTCTTTACCTACTTTTACTATAAAGGTTCACTGCTCATCTGGTACATACATAAGAAGTTTAATAAAAGAAATAGGAGATGAAACCGGGTGCGGTGCTTATACAAAAGGTTTGAGGAGAACAAAAGTAGGTAAGTTTTCAGTAGAAGATGCTCTTTCTTTAGAACAGATTTTAAAGATGTCTAAAAAAGAGATAGAAGAAAAAATAATTCCTGTTAAAGAAGCTCTTTACTTTTTCCCTGAAATTTTCCTTGATGATGGATTTGATAAAAGATTTTTAGTAGGTCAGCGTTTTAAGGTTCCATATTCCTATCAGGGTTTAGTTAAGGTTTTAGATAAGGAAAAAAATTTTTTAGGGATAGGAAAAATAAAAGAAGGGCAGATTTTACAACCTGTAAAAGTCTTTTGAAAAATATTGATGCTTTTTTAACCTGAATCGCTATTTATTGTAGTTTTATATTCTTTGAAAAATAAAAAGGCTTAGAAAAAATATTAAAGATATGGCTCCGGAGGAGGGATTCGAACCCCCGACCCGGCGGTTAACAGCCGCCTGCTCTGCCAGCTGAGCTACTCCGGAACACCAACCATTGAACGGACAAATAATATATCAATTGTTGTTCTTTTTGTCAAGACATTTTAGAGACCTTTAATGCTTCTTTCAGATTTTCTATTATTTCCTTAACTTTAGCGGCTTTCTCTTTCAGTTCTTCATATAGTTTCCTTTCTTTCTCAACTACATGTTCAGGTGCTTTTTTTACAAAGTTTTCATTTGAAAGTTTTTTCTCTGATATGGATATAGATTTTTCTACATCTTTCAGAATTTTTTCCTGCCTTTCTATCTCTTTTTCAAGGTCAATAGCACCTTTTATATCAATAAAAACTTCTGCCATTTTTGAAACAGCAACAACAGTGTTTTCAGGTCTTTCTATGTTCTGTGATATTTCTATATTTTCGACTTTTGCAAGATGCTTTATGGCTGGAACAAGTTTGTGAAGTGTTACTTCAAAATATTGGTCAAAGGGTTTTATAAAAATATTCAGTTTTCTTGAAGGTTCTATACCAAAGTCAGCCCTTGCTGTTCTTATAGATACTATTAGCTCTTTAAGATGTTCTACTGTTTCCATTTCTTTCTCAAAGAAGAGGGCTTCACTGTACTCTGGATAAGGTGCTACTGGAAGAAAAGATGCATCTTTGTAAGGTAGTTTCTGCCATATCTCTTCTGTTATAAAAGGCATCATTGGATGGAGCATTTTCATAGATTTGTCTAAAACAAAGGAAAGGACAGATAAGGCTGCCTGTTTTTCTTCATCTGTACCTTTATAAATTCTTTCTTTTGTGAACTCAAGATACCAGTCGCAGTACTCATGCCAGAAAAAGTCGTACAGGGTTGATGCATAATCGTTGTATCTGTACTCCTCAATAGCATTTTCAGCTTTTTTAATAGTTTCCTGAAGTTTTGATAAAATCCATTTGTCTTCAATAGACAGGTTAAGAGATGTTATATCGTTAATTAACGTTCCTGAAGATAAATAGTTTTCAATGTTCATCAGGACATACTTTGAGGCATTCCATATTTTATTTGCAAAATGCTTGTAACCCTCTATTCTTTTTTCTGAAAGCCTTATATCTCTTCCCTGTGCTGCAAGTGCTGCAAGTGTATATCTGAGTGAGTCTGCTCCGTACTTCTGTATCATATCAAGGGGGTCTATGACATTTCCTTTTGTTTTTGACATTTTTTCCCCTTTTTCATCTCTAACAAGGGCATGTATATAAACATCATCAAAAGGTCTATCTTTCATAAAATGCATGCCCATCATTATCATACGGGCAACCCAGAAAAATATAATGTCAAACCCTGTTACAAGAAGGTCTGTTGGGTAAAATCTTTTTAGCTCTTTCGTTTCTTCCGGCCATCCTAATGTTCCAAAAGGCCATAGTGCAGAAGAAAACCATGTATCAAGAACATCTTCTTCCTGTTTTAAGTTATGGGAGCCACATTTCTTACACTTTAACTCAAGGTAATACTGAACCTCTTTT
>CAYTOE010000043.1:0-11599 GCA_964439255.1 uncultured Aquificales bacterium | reverse complement strand
TCTTTGATAAAGTCTGTTAAAACGTCTGAAAATGATTTTTCATTTTTCTTTTCTATCTGTAGCTGAAAAAAGCTATCGGGATTTTCTAATCTGTTTATCTTCATAATACACTCTCCCTTTTATTAAACTTTCAATATATCAATTGTTTTTATAAGCATATCTTTATGTGTATTAAATGCTGTTAAATTTGCCTCATAACTTCTAATAGCTGACATCATATCAACCATCTCTTTTATAGGGTCAACATTTGGATAGTATACGTAACCGTTTACATCTGCATCTGGATTCTCAGGTTCATACTTTACTCTGAACGGCGAATTATCAGGTATTACTTTACTTACCTTTACTTTGTATAGGGGGATTTTACCTTCTTTATCAAGAATAGTTTCAAATATAGGAATTTTTCTCCTGTAAGGCTGGCCATTTTCTGCTTTTGTTGAATTTGCGTTTGCAAGATTACTTGAAGCTATATCAATTCTCACTCTCTGGGCTTCCATACCTGTTATGGAAACCTCTAACCCTTTAAAAATCATTCTTTCTCCCTGTATTTTATCTTTATTTTACTTTTCGTTATTAAAAAAAACAAATTAAGTATAAAGGAAAAAATCTTTTCCTAACAAGCGATTATTTGTATTTCCGTTTTTACTATTAATCTCTTTAATAAGGTTATCTGCCTGATATGACATATTTGAGTTTTCCCATCTCTTTTTTCATTGTTTCAAGTAACGTTTTATACATTATTGAGCTTTCAGCTAACTTTGCCAACTCTTTATCAAGGTTTACTTTGTTTTCATCATAACCTGAGATATCATTTAGCTCCACTACCTCAAACTTTTTTTCGTTTTTAACTGGCTGGATATGTTTTGGGTCTGTTGTTTTCAATTTTATCTGCTGGTCTAATACCTTTTTGAATATCAGGTCTTTTGGTTTGTAAAAAGGTGTATCTGCATTCGCTATATTTCCCTGTATTACTTTTGTTCTTTCAAGGAAGTATGAAGCTTTTTCTCCAAGAGTGTCTATATGCTTAAAAATCTCTTCCATCATCTTATCTCCTCAAATATTTTGTAATCTTTATACATATTTTTCGCAACTTTTCCTATATCTGTTGAGCATTTTTCCACAAGATTTATTAAAGAATCGGCTTCTTTTTTTCTGTTAAGCCTTATAGAAGATATTAATGCGATACTGTTTATATAACAGTCTTCTTTGATTTTTTCTGATAAGAATTTTGAAAGCTTAAAAGCATTTTTATAATCCTTTTTACTCAGAAGTTTTTCAAGAACAGATTTTATACTTTTCTTTACAAATGGGTCTTTCTTATAAAACTGCTGAATATTATCAATTGAGAGCATTATATCTATTGATTTTTTTATATTTCCTTTTCTGTAGTATGCGAGAGATTCATAAATGGTTGCCTCTTTATCTGATTTACAGGCATTTTCCATCTCTGGAAGGTTTATATCAACAGGTTTTCCAAGTAAAAGTGTAGCCTGTATTTTTATTTTGTAATAGGTGCAACTGTTATCTTTTATATTTTTGAGTATATTTATAGCCTTCTGGTACATTTTGTTATCAAGATAAGCCTTAGATAGAAGGAGTTTGGATTTTTTGTTGCTCCAGTGCCTGTCAGCAAATTCTGCGATTTCAAGCTCTTTTTTTACTTCTCCACAGATATAAAGAGAGTAAGCTATATAACTTATAACCTTTTCATCCTCTTTGAATATTCTTTTAAACAGGTAAGGGTTTGTTTTATACAGGTTGCATATTTTTCTATTATCAAGGTTAAGTATTTTTTCCCTCCAAAGGGATTTTATATATTCAATATGCTCATACTTTAATGAACCTGCTCTTACAAGGGATATTTCCCAGAGAAATTTTTTAAACAGTTTTTCTGATTTAAATGAAAGTATCTCTTCTCCAAAGTTACCAAGAGCAAAATTCCCAAGATAGTTATTTCTGTTTGAAATCCACATCTTGAAGATAAATCTGAATGGTTTTTCAAAATCCTCATCTTTTTCTTTTAGAATATTTACTTTTCTTCCTATCTCTTTGAACAGCTTTCCGGCGGAAAGTATTTTTAATTTTGCTATCTTTGCTTCCTGAGATTCAGGATATTTTTCAGCAATAGAGTAATAGTAGTTAAAAGCATAAACAGGATGTTTTAGTTTAAGCTGAATATCTCCCAATCTAAGCAAAGCCCTTCTGATTATGTATGGGTCTTTTACTGTACTTACTATTCTTCTAAATAACTGCTGTGCAAACTTTAATTTTCCGTATCTGTAGGCTGTTTCTGCAACTATCAGATAGTAATGGGGGTTATCTATTAATAGCTGTTCATACTCTTTATAAACTTTTGATAAACTGCTGAAAGCATCTCTGTACTTTCCCTGTTGAAAATCTAAAAGCCCTTTCACAAATAAAAACTCATTTTTTTGTTTTTTTGAAAGTTCTTCAAGGTTTATCAGTATAAGGTATCTGGTGGTAATATCTAATTTTTTAATCCATGCAGCTGTTCTAAGTAGGGCTATAAGGGATTTAAACTGCTCATCAGGAGATTTTGCTTTAACGTAAGAGAGTTTGTAATCTGTTAATGCTTTTTCATACTGGTACAGGTTTTCATAAATACTTCCTCTTGTGTAGTAAAAATCCCAGTTATCTGTAGGTTCTTTTGATGAGTACAGATATGTATTCAGAAAGTATAGAGCTTTTACAAGGAAATCTTTTTTTCCTGTTTTTTTCCCAATATGGAGGTATATCTTTGACATTAGAAGAAGTCCGTATGGATAATAAGGGTTTTCAGGTTTTCTCAAAACTGGGTAGATAGCCTCTATTGCAGAGTAGTATGAGCCTTTTTTGAACATATCAAGAGCTGTTTTATAACTGTTTTTAAATCTTTTTATTTCTTCTTTTGAGAAAATAATTCTTTTTGTTTTTTCATTTATTTGTGCGGTGTTATTCTGAGGTATATCATTTCCGGCAAATCCATAAAAAAACAAGGCTAAAAGAAGTAATACACTCTCCTTAAACTTTAACATCTATTTCTCTTTTTTCTCTCTTCTGGTAGTTATTAGAATAATAGATTTTCTTCCCTTTTGTTTCTATTTTCAAGTTAAAGTTATCAAACCCTGTTTCTCTAAGGATATTTGTTATTTCAGATTTAAGCATGTTTATATTTGATATACTTGAGCTGCTTAAAAAAACAGATAGGTTTAGAGTGTTGTTTTTCAGTTTAGCTACTATATTTGTGTCATTGAACTTAAGGGAAAGAGTAAATACTTTACCGAAACTGTTTTTCCCTTTATCTTCTATAGGATTTTCATTAAGGTTGTTAATATTTTCTTTATTACTGTCTGAATGGCTATTAAAGTTTTCATCTGAGTGGTAATTTTCCAAAGTGAATGTCCTTTCCTGCGGTGTTATTTCTTTTTCTACAGACACTTTTTCTGTCTTCTGGGATATATCTTTTTTATCTTCTGTATGTTTTAAAATTCCGATATTTGATGTATCCTGTATCTGGTAGTCTTTTCTTTCTTCAGAGATTTCTGCACTTTTTTTATGTGAAACACTTTCTTTCTTAAAAGCTTGTTTCGTTGTACTGGGCTTTTCATTTATCTTTTTGGATATTTTTGTAATCTTTTTAATATCTTTTGGACTTTTTGCTCTGGCTACCTTTTCTTTATGAAACTCTATCTGAAAAAGATTTTTAAAAATTTCGTATTTGTTTTCCTGTTTTGTGGAAGATATAATCTCTTCCTTTTTTGATTTTTCCTTTGGAGCTGATTTATATTCTTTTAATTCTTTTTTTTCTGGAATATAGACATTTTTTACAGTTTTTTTAGTATTAAGACCTTCATCTTTTTTCAGATGGATATTCTTTTCTACAAAGGATTTTTCGTTTGGTTTGTCAGTTTTTTGGGGATGTTCTGAAGTAAAATTAGGAAAAGTTGGTGTTGAAACTTCATATTTTTGCTTTTTTGACATAACATTTAGATGCTGATGAGGAATAACAAAATCAGTTTTTTTAACAGCTATTTTTTTATCAGAAACGGGAGTATTCCTATTAAAAAAAATATTTTCCTTTATCTGTTTTTCTGTATGAATATTCTTTTCTTTATTTGTCTTTTGTTTTTCATGAATAATTTCTTGTTTTATAGATATTGTTTTTTTATCAATCTTTTTAGGACTTTCTTCAAAATTAAAACTGATTTCTTTTAAAAATTTTTCTGCCCCTGAATTTTTCTTAACGCTACCATCACCAGCAATAAAAGAGATTTCATTGTGATTTAAGATATTTTTTTCAAAAATCTGCTTTGGAATTCTTTTTTCCTCTTTTTTTACCTGATAGCTGTCGCTATCCATATACAACGGCATATTTTTTTCTACTAAAAGCTCTTCTACCTCTTTCTTATGTTCTTTATCTTTATTTTTTATTGAATGTTTAAAATTAGATGTTTTTTTATAAGATTCTGGTTCCTTACTAACAACAAAGAAATAATTGTGTCCTGAAACTCCCTTATAAAGATGATTTTGCTTTTTCTTTTCTATTAGCTTATTTTTCTCGTTCTTGATTTTTTCAAAAATAGCTGAGAAGATATCATTCTTTTTTTTCTTTTTTCCTTTGCTTTTGATAAAAATATTTTTAGATTCAACTACTCCCTGTAAGTACTGCATATATTAATCCCTGTTTTTTATTTATATATGTATCGTAAAAATTTTTTACACTCTTTAACTATACTACCATCCTATTATCTCAAATGTTATAGGAAGTTCTATTATCAGGTTATCTCTTGGAGGTTTTTTTCCTTCTCTTTTTGCAAACAGGGGTACGTACTTCTTTATCAGCTTTACAGCTCCTTTATCTAAAATGCTGTATCCACTACCAACAACTACTTTTATGCTATTTTCTTTGATTGTTCCGTCTTTATTCAATGTGAACCTCACTGTTAAACTACCTTCAAGTCTCAATCTTTTTGCCATAGGTGGATAAAGGTCTTTTCTTCTTGCTAAGTTGTTAAGATATCTTTCAAGGGCTCTTATATATTTGTATATATCTTCTTCTGATACTTTTTTTTCTTCTTTTGGTTCTTTTTTTCCTGTTTCAAAAATGCTTTCTTTGCCTTTAAGTTTTAAAAGTGAAAACTTCTCATTTTTCTTCTGTTTAGTTGGTTTATTCTCAGAGATGTTTACCTGTGTTTCTTTTTTTACAACCTCTTTTATCTCCTGTTTTTTTTCTGTTTTTTCAACTGTCTTTTTTACTTTTTCAACAGTTTTTTTAACAGGTACCTTTTTTGGAACTTTCTTTTTAACGACTTTTTTAACAACTTTCTTTATAACAGGTTTTTTTACACTCTTTTTCTTTCTTTTTTTCCTCTTTATAACTTTTTTAACAATCTTTTTTTCAGATTTTTTAATCTTTGTCTTTTTGTGTATCTGTTTTGGAATTTTTTTCTTTTGAACCGTTTTTTTCTCTTTTTCTTTTTTCAAAATTGATATATAAACAGGCTTTTCTTCTGTCTTTTTCTTCTCTTTAACATTTAATACATTAAAAGTTCCAAAAACAAAAGCGTGAACGGTGGCAGATATGACAATACCTATTAGTAAATACTTGTACTCTTCAAAAAAGCTTCTCACAATCACTCATTGTAGATTTTTTCTGTCTCGATAAGATATTTCTCTATTCCAGCTTTTCTACATTTGTCTATAACAAACACAATTCTTTCAAAAGGGGTTGATTTATCAGCCCTTAAAATAACAACTTTGTTTTTGGATCTGGCATTTTCTAAGAATTTCTCTAAATCTTTTCTTTCTACCTTTTTCCCATCTATAAAGATTTCTCCATTTTTTTTAATAGATACTTCAATCTTTTTTTCTTTAACCTCTTTTGCTTCTCCTGTTTCTGATTTTGGAAGATTTACAGGTATTTTTCCTTCAATCATAAAGGTTGCTGTTGCCATAAAAATAATTAAAATCACAAGAACTATATCAACAAAAGGTGTCATATTAATTTCTGCTATCTCTTTTTCATTTTCGTCTATAAGTTTTTTCATATCAGGATTCTAACTCCAATTTCTCACTTTTCCTGTATTCATAAATAAGGATTATATTTTTTACCTTTCTAACAAAGTAGTTGTAGGCTATTACACATGGTATAGCCACAAAAAGTCCTAAGGCTGTTGCAACAAGAGCCTGTGATATACCTTCCATAACAACCCTGACGCCAAATTCTGAGGAAACCCCAAGGTCATGAAACGCTTTCATAACTCCTAAAACTGTTCCAAATAACCCTATAAATGGTGCATTATTTCCAAATGTGGCTAAAATTCCTAATCTTTTTTCAAGTTTAAGTTTTAGCTCTAAAGGTTCAAACTCCAACATATTTTTCTCAATTTTTTTAATAATTATGAGCCGTTCAATGATTACACCTAAAGAAATTATGCTCATTAATATAAGAAGAATTAAAACAGGTTCTTCACCTATAAGAGATAGTTTTAGAAGACTCTCTGTAATACCCATTTAATCTCCTTTTATAAGGAAAGATACATCTTTTACAATATCATCAACAGGAAGATACATACTTTTGAATTCTTCAACAATATAGCCTTTTCTGTCAATGATAGTGAGTTTTGCTGAATGGTCTATCATTCTATGTTTCATTGTATGACCGTTATGTTTCATTTCCATAATACCTTTGTCTTTAACATACACATTATAATCATTCCAGATTTTTTTCAGATTTTCCTTGCTTCCTGTCAAAAATATCCAGTTATCAAACCCTTTTTCTCTTTTGTACTCTCTTAATCTTTTAACAGTGTCATCTTCTGGGTCAACAGTTATAAAAACAATCTGATACTTTCCTTTTAAACCTTTTTTATCTAAAGATGTTTCAACCTGTTTTAAGAATGCTGTTATTGTAGGACATACATGGGGACACTGGGTATAACCATAAGTGATTAAAATAACTTTCCCCTTTAAATCTGACATATTAAACGGTTTGCCTTCATCTGTTATAACCCCTTTTATTTCAGGAGCTTTTTTGGGGAAACCTTTTGTTGAACCGTGGAGTGTAAAAGAATAGGAGATAAAAAAGATAGAAAGAACTGTAAAAAAAACGGCAGTTATTTTTTTCATATATATCCTCCTGTGTTAATTTAACGTTAAAATAAATCACAATAATATAAAAATCAACATTAATTTGTAAGTGTAAAAATAATTGACAGATAAGTTATCGTTAATTAACTTAATCAAACAAACGCAAATTAAAATGTAGGTGGAGGGCTTCATGTTTCTCAGAAAATTCTTCTTTATAATCCTTCTGGTTATTTTTAACACTATTGTTCTTAGCTGTGGTGGTGGCGGTGGTGGAACTAACATAACCACAAATCCTCCTGTAAATCCTCCTATCTCTCCAAGCGGTTTTTCTGTGATAACCGGTTTCATATACATAGGAAACGATACCACAAACTATCCAGCAGGTCTTGTTTCTAATATAGAAATAATATCCATTGATAAAAATTTTAATCAGATTGATAGGAAAAATATAACAACAAATAATGGAAAGTTCGCTTTAAATGTAGGACTCAGTGAAAATGGTGGAAGAATAGTTGTTAATGTATCTGCAGATGGTTACACACCGGGAACAAAAACTATAGAGTATAACTCCCCCGATGAATTTAAAAACATAAAAATAGGCATACAGATAGACCCTATAAAAAAAGTTATTGTATCGATACAGGAAATTAATATTACAGAAAATGAAAATAAAAATATAAATATTGTCTTTTACAGAAACAACGGCAGGGTTATAGGAAAAGTTGCACCTTCAGATATAAATGGAGAACTGCTTCTTTCTCTGTCCATACCTGTTAAAAAGCTTCAAGCTGGAACTGAAAATGTTCTTGTTTCTTTTAAACAGTACAAACCAAGTAATCCAAAAGATTATGAAAACTTTCCTGGAACAGAGACAGATAATGGAGATAGCCTTGTTTCAATTGGATTTTTCACACTTGATATAAAAGACCCAAAAACAGGTAAAAGTCCATTTGAGAATATTTCCCCACAACTTGCAAAAAACAATGGTGAATACTACAGACTTCTTACAGGAATTGACTGTCAGCAGCTTTTAAAAATAAAGAATATCTTAGGTAGTTTAGATGAGGATACAGGTAAAAATGGTATTCAGCTTACATTTTACGCTTTTGATTCAGATAAGGGCGTATGGGTAAATGCTGGAGAAGGAACATTTGTCAGTTCATGGAATATAAAATATGGGGAAGTTGGGGAAAACCTTAATACTATAGACACTGTCTGGGACTATATAATATTCAATGGATGTATAAATGATGACCCCTGCTCCTCTAATCCAAACAGTACAGCATGTATAGATGTTAATAATGATGGTGTCAAAGAAGATGTTTCCTGCTTAACAAATCATGTTATTCTTAATGAAAATGAGATATGTACATCTATCAATCCTGTTTATGCGGTCGTCAGTGTAAGAAATCCTAATTTAACATGGAAAAATTTAGACTACATAAAGCCAAAAACAGAAAAAATAGTTATAAATGTTATTACAAAAGATGATAAAGGAAATCCTGTACCAACGTATGTTAGCATTTTAGATGGCGGGAATAACTGTATTGAATTTGCAAGTGGTTATACATCTTCACAGGATGGAAAAGCAACTATAGAAACTCTTAAATACTGTAATCCAACAAAAATCTATGTTGAATATATGGACCCATTTACAGGTCTGTTCATCAGATATCCCAATTCGCCAATAGATATACATGACAATGATACTGTTCAGATAACAATAACAAATCCTCTTAAATGCAAAGTAGAAGGTAAAGTTATAAATGGAGAAACCGGTACAGGAATGGCCAATATACCTGTATATGTTTATGAAAAAAATGGTCCTTTTTACTCAACAACTTTCACTGATAACGATGGAAATTATAGATTTTCTGTACTCTGTTCAAAATCTATTTATCTAACAGTTCCAAATTTAGAAAACAATGAAAAGAGCTTTAACATTAATAACATTGTGGATAACGATGAGCAGTCAGATAATGGAACAGTTGTGGTTATGAAAGATATACTTATGGAGAATAACCCACCTGATGGTTATGGAACACTTTCTACTTACTCAACAAAAAGAGGAGAAAAAATAAGAGCATACATTTTTGCCTGGGATACTGAAGGAGATTTACCTATAAGGTACAAGCTCAAATTTACAGATGACAATGATAATCAGATTAAAAGCTATACAGGTTTAATACAGCAAAACTACGGTCAGGTTGATTTTGATGTGGATACAGGGGATTTTCCAGCTGTGGATGGAGAGTATAACGTTTATCTCATACTTGTTGATTCAAAATATACAGGTGACATAAACACCCTGAACCAGAAGTTTAGAAAGGTATTTGTGGGAAAACTTTATATCAGTACTCAAAATGCAAAACCAACAATAGTCAGTTTTAATGTACTTCCTTCAAGGGTAAGTAGTGTAGGAAAACAGGTAACCATTACCGGTTATGGATACGATATAGATGGTGATTCCTTATCATCAAACGTTAGATATAACTGTTATGATGAAAACAATAATCTAATAGACACTGGCTATACACCCCATGGAGAGAAAGTACTTACAGAAGGATACGAAACATTTACCATTCCACAAAACTCCAGTATAAAATACTGTAAATTTAAATGGGAACTCAGTGACGGACAGCATACATCGTATTCAGATGAAATAACTGTCCAGATAGAAAATACACCTCCGTACACATATATATGGCCGGAAGAGGAAGTTGTTTCCCTCAATAAATCATCAACCACAATCTACGCCATAGTTAATGATATAGATGGGGATTCTGTATCCTGTAAATGGTTTGTTAATGGAGTACTTGATAATGACCAGACAAGCTGCAGTCAGTACATATTAGACTTAACAGATTTTTCTGCAAATCAAAACATAACCGTTAAGCTTGAAGCAACAGATGGCATTGATACTTCAAGTTCTGAAACAACCATTCATTATGGATTTCCAGGAAATATAGGAATAATAATTCAATAGGAGGGATTTAGTATGAAAAGTTTGAAAAAATTTGCTTTATCAGCTGTAATGGCTGGGGCTTCATTAGCTCTTTTTTCTTGCGGTGCTGGAAGTGAAACTGCATTGAATGGGAGTGAAAATATAGGTACAGCTTCTTTAAAAATCGGTGTGAAGTTTCCAGACAGTGAAGGAATAACACCACAATTTATAAGCCAGCAAGTTCAATGTATAAAAGTTGTTTATACAAAAGGTAGCCTGACAAAAAGTATAACTCTTACTCCTTCTAATCCTACAGGTACTATAGACAATATTATTCCGGGACCAGCATATATTAATGTGTATGCTACTGACGTATCAGATGGAAACGATTGTATCGGAACAACACTTGATACAGCAAATATTTATGCAAACATAAAAGAAGGAACAAACAACCTTACAGCGACACTTATAAGCCCTGCTAAATGGAAATTTGTTGATAATAATGATAATCCAGCACCTATAGTTCTGAACAAAACAAATCCTTCATCAAGCGAAACTATAGATTCCTTTAATGTTGTTTTACCTGATTATATGATTCCTTCATCCATTGACACAAGTAAACCTACGGGTGTATCAACATATAAAGTAGCCTTTTCAGGAAGCAATTTAACCCCTTATACAGATAACGATAATCCAGAATCGAAATGTGTAAGTGATTCTCTGTGTATCACAAAAGGGAATTACTATATCCAGTTTATAGGTCCCTCTACAACAAATAACGCTTTTGAAACAAGCGATATCCAGCTTGCTCCTGTAACAATAGGAAATGATATTCAGAAAAGATTTTTCTTTATATATGGAACACCTCCAGGATATGAACCTATGAGCAATGATATGTTTACAAAAACATTTAAAGCTACGCAACCTGATAACACAAACGTTATAGATGATTTTAATAGTAGATTTAGTTCTACGTCTGTTGTATCTGCAAACACCATGAATGGGGTAATTTTAGAGGTTCTTCAAAAGAGTTCAAATGACCAGGTTATTTGTTCATTTGATGAAAATGGGGACAATGCATTTACCTGTCCTAACAGCCTTGCTGATTTGTTACAGGCTAACAACATAGGACCAAGTTCTATCAGAGTAGTATCTCTTGGAGATATCATATCTTCTCAATCTATAGATAATGATAACTGCTACAAAGGTACTACCATTGTAGAAGATAGAAAAATCGATTACCTACATTTACCTTTTAAAAGATGTATTCCTACAACTCCTTATTACTGTGATTATAACTTAGACGGTGACATTAATGATAATGACGATATTAACGGTGATAATGATGTAAATCAAAATGATAACTACTATGTAATCTTAAGAAAAATTATGAATACAGATATCTGTGTACATCCATTTAGAGCCAAAGCCGAGGAAATTCCACCAAATGAGCTCAATATGATAGTACAATAATAAAAGCCCCTTCTCGGGGCTTTTTATTTAGCAGTTTAAAAACTTTTCCCACTGAAAGCTAACAATATTTTTCTCTTTTTTGCTAAATTCTAT
>CAYTOE010000042.1:0-11796 GCA_964439255.1 uncultured Aquificales bacterium | reverse complement strand
CGTATGATATATTAAGAAAAAACCTTGTAGCCCATGTTTCCTGTATAGACCAGAGATCATTTTTTATGATATTCCTGAAAAAAGCCTTAAAATCATTTACCTTTTTCCAGAGATTACAGACATTTTCAAACTTTCCATAACCAATAAAATCACATAATTCTTCCCTTGGAACCTCCTCAGGAAGGCAGTTCTCACAGACAAGCCCCTTTGCAAGCCTTTCAGATGTTATATCTCCACCACAGTTTGGACACATATTTTTGTAAATCATAGGGATAATAGACTTTTCCATTCTCTAACTCCATATCAGTTTTATTTTTGAATATAAACTTATAACTTATATCATTCAACTTTTTATTTTCCCAAAATCTCTATAGTCTTTAGATAACTATCTGTCATACTTTCAAGTACATGAACACCAAAATATATCAGGGCTGCAGCACCAATAGATAAAGAGGCAAGACCTACAAAAATCTGAAGAGGAAGACCTACAATAAAAACGTTTATCTGTGGTATAAGTCTATTAACAAGGGCGAGGGCAACATTTATGATTAACATTATCAGAGCGAATGGAAATGCCATTTTGAATCCTAAAAAGAAAATAACAGGAAGTTTAGACAGAACATAAACAAACGCTTCAAAATTAATAGGTGTATTAAGGGGAATAACTTCAAAACTCTTCAGTATAGAACCTAAAAAAATCTGGTAAGCATCTGTTATAAAAAAAAGCAGGTAAAAAAGAGCTATAAAATATCTGTCCAATACAGCTATCTGACCAAAAGACGGGTCAAATACATTAACAATTGTAAGCCCCATAAAATAGCTTATTATCTCTGCAGCATAAGAAAAAACCGCTATAAAGATACTTACCACAACACCTAATAAAAAACCTATAATCACTTCTTTTAAAACAAGAAAAAAGAAAAAAATCAGGGAGAACTTTTCAACAGGAAATGTTAAACCGTTTATCTTTGTAAAGAAAAAAGAAAGAGCTATAACAAGTAAAATCCTTACATTTAAAGGAACAAAGGAGGTGTTAAGAAAAGGAATTCCCATAAATATTCCAATGACCCTTGAAAGTATAAGAGAAAACGCTACAGCCATTTCAGGTGTTAAAATAGGTTCCATTATTCACCGTTTAAATTTTTATCTGGAAAAAATTATATAAAACTCAAGGAGTGGAATGTTGAGAAAAGTAAAGTTTAATGGAAAGGATGTAATACCCTGTAAAATAGTATGTGTAGGAAGAAACTATGTAGAACATATAAAAGAGCTAAATAATGAAGTTCCTGAAGATATTGTCCTTTTTATAAAACCAAACTCATCCATCTCAGATGAAATTTTTAAACCTGAAAAAAAGTGTAGATATGAAGGTGAGATATCATTTATCATTCAAAATGGAAGGATAGCAGGTGTAGGTTTTGGAATAGACCTTACCCTTGTAGAAGAGCAGGAAAAAGCAAAAAGAAAAGGTTTGCCCTGGGAAAAGGCTAAAGCTTTTGATAAATCAGCTATATTCAGTGAATTTGTACCTGTACAGGATACAGTGGGTTTTGAAATGGAACTTTATATAAACGGTTCTTTAAGACAGAAAGGTGATACATCTTTGATGATTTTTAAGGTTGACCAGATAATTGAAAAGATAAAGGAGTACTTCTCATTAGAAGATGGTGATATTATCATGACAGGAACACCAAAAGGTGTAGGTGATTTTAAAAAAGGAGATATTTTTAGAGGGATAATAAAGAAAAACGGAAAAATATTAATCGATAAAACATGGACGGTCAAATAAAAAACCCTTAAGTTTGCGTAAAATAACGTTTTTTCATTGATTAAAAAATCAAACGATGTTATATTTTTTCTTTACAAAATAAGGAGGAGGCAATTTTGAAGAGGGACTTTTTAAATATTTCAGACCTTTCTAAGAAGGAAATTGAGGAGATTATTGATTATGCAATAAAGCTTAAAAAAGATAAATTTGCAGATAGAACTCTTGAAAACAAATCAATAGGACTTGTTTTTATGAAACCGTCAACAAGAACAAGAATCTCTTTTGAAGTTGGTGTTTACCAGATGGGAGGGCAACCAATTTATATACAGGGTTCTTCAACTCAGATGAGTAGAGGTGAAGATATAAAAGATACAGCAAGGGTTTTATCAAGGTATCTTGATGGTCTTGTTATAAGAACATATTCTCATAAAGAGGTTGAGGAGTTAGCTGAATATTCAGATTTTCCTGTTATAAATGCTCTAACAGATTACGCTCATCCCTGTCAGGTTTTAGCAGATTTTCAAACCATTTATGAAATATTTGGAAGGCTTGAAGGACTAAAACTTGCCTATATAGGTGATGGGAACAATATGGCAAATACCCTTCTTATTGGATGTGCATTGATGGGAATAGATGTCTCAATAGCTTCTCCTGAAGGATATGAGCCAAATGGAAAAGCTGTTTCAGAGGCTTTAAGATATGCAAAATCAACAGGTGCAAAAGTTGAGATAATAAACAGTCCAGAAGAAGCTGCAAAAGGAGCCAATGTACTGTACACAGATGTATGGGTAAGTATGGGACAGGAAGGAGAAAAAGACAAGGTTAATCTGTTTAAAGGTTTTACAATAAATGAAAATATGCTTAAAGAGGCTGATGAAAATGCTATTGTGATGCACTGTCTTCCTGCCCATAAAGGTGAAGAAATCTCAGAAAGCGTTTTTGAAAGGTTTTCAGATGTTATTTTCCAGCAGGCGGAAAATAGATTGCACGCCCAAAAATCATTAATGAGTTTTTTATTTAAAAAATAACTTAGGAGGTCAATTATGTCTCAGGAAAAGAAAAGACAGAGACCAGTTTACAGAAGACATGATAGAATTCCCCTTCCTATGTTTTCACCTGAGGTTAGAAAAAATACATTTAAAGAGTTTATCTTAGGTTATGGACATACAGCGGCAAAAGATGAAGCATTCAGGTGTATTTTGTGTAAAAAAGCACCATGTACACCATCATGTCCTGTTGAAAGTGAAATGGAAAAATGGATAGGCAGAATACAGCATGATGATGTTTTTGGTGCTTACAAAATTTTAAGGCAGAAAAACCCTTTCTCATCTGTATGTGGTAGGGTATGTCCACAGGATAGACTGTGTGAAAGTACGTGTGTTTTAACATTTAAAGATAACGGACTTGCTGTTAGTATAGGGGGACTTGAAAGGTTTGTTGGTGATTCAGTAAGAATGTCTGGTATTGAATGGGTGGACGAAAAAGAACCACCAACCGGTAAAAAAGTTGCTGTTATCGGTGCAGGGCCAGCTGGTCTTTCAGCAGCATATTTCCTTGCGAAAAAAGGTCATTCTGTAACAATCTTTGAAGCTCTACCTTTTACAGGTGGTGTTATGAGATACGGTATTCCAATGGCAAGACTTGATAGACATGCTTTAGATTTTGAAATTGGTTTAATAGAAAAACTTGGTGTTGAGATAAAGACAGGTGTAACTGTTGGTAAAGATATAACAATACCGGAACTTCAAAAAGAATTTGACGCTATATTCATAGGTGTTGGCTCCGGTCGTGGAAAGAAAATGGGTATCCCGGGGGAAGACCTTAAAGGGGTTTACACAGCCATAGGATTTTTAATGAAAGTAAATGTTGGACATGTACACCCATTACTTGCACCTGAAGAAGATATAGAACTTCCAAAAGGAAAAAGAGTTGCTGTTATTGGTGGCGGATTTACAGCTGTGGACTGTATGATCACAGCGATAAGACTTGGAAATGAAACTCATCTTGTTTATAGAAGAACAAGGGATACATCCTCTGCAAAAGATGAAGAATGGGATCACCTTGCAGAAGAAGGTGCTATTTTCCACTGGTTAACACAACCTATAGAAGTGATAGGAAATGAAAAAGGTGAAGTTGTAGGTCTAAAATGTATAAAAATGGAACTTGTACCCGATGAAAAAGGTGGAAGACCAAGACCAAAACCTGTTGAAGGTTCTGAACATATTATAGAATGTGATGCTGTTATAATGGCTGTTGGACAGGCAGATAATCCAGTTGCTTACAAAGATGTTCCTGGTCTTAACATAGATAAATGGAATAACCTATCAACTGTTGACCATAAATACAGAACAAATGTTGAAGGTATTTTTGCCGGTGGAGATGTGGTAAACGGTGGTGATACTGTTGTTACAGCTATAAGGCATGGAAGAGATGCTGCTGAATCTATTCATGAATATCTGACAACTGGAAAATGGGAATACGGAAAAGAAGAAAGTAAAGCATCTGTATAAAAGGGGCTTAAAGCCCCTTTTTTTAAAACATTCCAGGTGGTTTTCCTGTAGAAGTTACAAGCCTTTCAACTGGTTCACCACCTAAAATATGTTTTTCAATAATTTCTGGAACATCTTCAGGTTTAACATTCCCATACCATACAGCATCTGGGTAAACAACAACTGTTGGACCCATCATACATGGTCCCATGCAGCCTGTTGGCGTAAGAGCCATTTTATCAAAAAGATTTTTCATCATAAGTTCTTCCTGAAACTTCTGGAAAACCTGTTCTGAACCATTTGCACCGCAAGAAGGCATACCAGGTGGTTTTCTCTGAAGACATACAAAAACATGTTTGAAATCTGAAGCCATTTTCTACCTCCACAAATTAATTTTCAGAATATCTTAAAGATAGATTAATCGTTCATAAATGATTTTAGTTATATTTTCTGAATAACAGTTTCAAAACCAAGTTCTTTTAGTTTATTTCTGTATTTTTCAGCTTCTTCCTTTTTCTCAAACCTGCCACAGTAAACACCAAAAAAAGATTTATAAGGTTTTACAAAACAACCATTTAAGTTATTTTCCTTTATAAACCTTTCTGCATTTTCTTTCTGTGAAAGTAAAATAACCCTTACAGAGTAAAACTTTCTATTTTCCAATGCTTTCTGGAGAATAAGCATTCTCTTTTTTGCTTTTTTTCCATATTCTGTCTTAAAAGCAGAGGCTTTTTTATAGTACTTTAAAGCTTTAACGTAGTTTTTTGACAAATCTTCGATGACACCAAGGTAAAAGTAGGCATAATCTTTATAGCCCTCCTCTAAGGTTAAAATTTTTAAATATCTCTGGGCATATATGTATTTTTTCTTTTTCAAATAATAACCAGTAAGGAACTTAATCATCTCAGGAGTTTTGAAAGTAATTGCCTCTACTGTATCAACAGCCTTTTTCTCATTCCCAAGTTTATAGAAAGAAAGTCCCCTTAGATACAAAACACTGTCTTTGACATCTGGAGGAAACCTGGACAAAAGCTGTGTTTCCTTTATCACATCTTTAAACTTTCCTGTTTTATAAAGTGCTATAACCCTGTAAAGATTTATATTCTTTTCTGGAGGAAATGATAGAATCTTATCCCACTTTTTATTTTTCATGTAGTAAAGAATTAAAAATTTTGTGTACTTTTTTTCCTCATCTTTTGAGAGATACTTCTTTGCTTTCTTTAAAATTTTAACCAGCTTATCTGGCTCTTCTTTAAACAGGTTTAAGGCAAGCCTATAAAACTTTGCCTTCTCATTTTCAGGTATTTTTTCCTTTTCCAAAAGATTAAGGCCGTAGAGGAAATCCTCCTTCTTTTTAAGGTGATAACTGGAGTAAAGAAGTATTTTTAAAACCTCTAATCTGTACCTGTCGTCCTTCGGTGCTTTTTTTAGATAATTTTTACTTTTTTCAAGTGAAACACTGTAAACCTTGTCTTGATAAGCACCCTGTATTATTCTCAGTAAGACATCTCTCTCCTTTTCTGTAAAACCATAGGACAGAAACACAGCAGTAAGACTAAAAATAACAGCCAATCTAAACATTCTTTTTCAACCTTTTTTCTTATAAAGTATATAATGGATTTAGGTTATATTACACTTTATAAATCAGGAGGAAAAGCTGTGAAAAAAAGGGTTGTTTTTACATTTATTCTGGGTTTATTTTTTATTTTTCCAGCTTTTGCAGGAAAAAATGTCCCAAAGTTCTCTTTTAAATCTGAAGATGGAAAAATCGTCAAAAACCAGGATATAAAGGGAAAACCAACAGTTTTAATATTCTGGGGGATAAACTGTCATTCATGTAAAAGGGAACTTCCACAGATAAACAGCCTGTACAAAAAGTACAAAGGTAAGGTTAACTTTTTCGCTGTTGTAATTGATGAAAATGACATCAAGGAGATTAAAAAGAAAAAAAAGCAATGGGGATTTGATATTCCTGTCCTTATAGGAGAAAGGGATACTATATACAGGTTTAGGGTTATCGGTGTTCCTATGATGCTTATCCTGAATAAAGAGGGAAAAATATTCAAGAAATTTTTTGGTGTGCAGGAAAATGAGAAAGTAGAAAAGCTTATAAAAACCTTACTTTAAGGAGGCAAAATGAAAAAAGAGTTTGTTGAGAAAGGAAAAAAATATCTCATTGGGAACTACGCGAGATACCCTGTTTCATTTGTAAAAGGTGAAGGTGTGTTTTTATATGACACAGAAGGAAAAAGATATATAGATATGCTTGCCGGAATAGCTGTTAACACACTTGGGTATAACTATCCATCTTTAACAGAAACTATTTGCAAACAGGCAGAAGAGATATTACACGTGTCTAACCTTTTTTATATAAAACCACAGACAGATGTGGCAAAAATTCTCGTTGAAAATACATGTGGAGATAAGGTTTTTTTCTGTAATAGTGGAGCAGAGGCAAATGAAGCCGCTATTAAGCTTGCCAGAAAGTATTTTTATGATAAAGGAGAAAAAAAGTTTGAGATTATAACATTTGAAGGAGGTTTCCACGGAAGAACACTTGCAACCGTTAAAGCAACTGCGCAGCCTAAGTATCAGGAAGGTTTTGAGCCGCTCCCTGAAGGGTTTAAGTATGCAAAACTAAACGATATTGAAAGTGTTAAAAAACAGATAACAGATAAAACAGCGGGAGTAATGGTAGAAATAATTCAGGGAGAAGGTGGTGTAAGGCCTGCAGAAAAAACGTTTTTAGAAGAGCTTTACAGACTTTGCAGGGAAAAAAATATACTTTTTATAGTTGATGAGGTTCAGACTGGTATAGGAAGAACAGGGAAACTCTTCGCATATCAGCACTTTGATATAGAACCAGACATAATCACATCAGCAAAAGGTCTTGGTGGAGGTGTTCCTATAGGTGCTGTGATAGCTAAGGAAGAAATAGCAACCTCCTTTTCACCAGGAACCCATGGTTCAACATTTGGAGGTAACTATTTAGCAACAGCGGCTGCAAGAACTGTACTGAATGAAATATTAAAGGATGGATTTTTGAAAGAAGTAGAGGAAAAGGGAAAATATCTAAAAGAAAAATTAAAAAAATTGGGTCTTAAACCAAGGGGAATGGGACTTATGATAGGTTGCCCTTTACCTGAAGATAAAAAAGCCTCAGATATCGCTTTAAAAGCTCTTGAAAAAGGGCTTATCGTTGGCACAGCTGGTGGAAACACTTTAAGGTTTGTTCCGCCTCTCGTTATAAAAAAATCGGAGATAGACGAAGCTCTGGATATACTGGATTCTGTTTTGCATTGAAAAACTTTTTTCATATATCTAATCTAATTATTAGCTAAATAAAAAAATAAGGGGATTAAATGGAAATAACAGAAAAAGATGTAGTTAATTTTCTCAGGCACAGGGGAAAACCCACATACTTTAAAATGTTAATGAGAAAATTAGGAGTTCCAAAAGCTGAAAAGAAAAAGCTTAGAAAACTCCTGAAAAAACTCCAGAAAAAAAAGATAGTAAGATACGAAAAAGGGAAATATCTGCTTACAGAGTGGAAGGAAGAAGGTTTAATACAGGGAAAAGTTGAAGCCCATCCAAGCGGTTTTGGTTTTCTCATAATAGGAGATGAAGTAGAAGACCTGTTTATCCCTCCACCTGAGATGAGATACTTGTTTGATGGGGATATAGTCCTTGTAAAAACTGTAAAAAGGAAAAAGAAAAAAGAAGAGGCAAAAGTTGTAAAGATTGTAGAAAGGGCTGTTAAAACAGCTGTTGGGATATACAAAAAAGATAAAACAGGACATTACGTACTCCTTTCAGATACTGTAATTCCTCATAAAATCTACATATCAAAAAAAGAAGCAAAAAAACTCAAGCTTGAACCGGAAACATACGTTGTTGTTGAGATTTTAGAGTATCCTGCACCAAGAAAAAGGGCTAAAGGAAAAATTGTTGAAGTCTTAGGTAAAACAAAAAATACAAGAACTGTTGCAGAGATAGTTGCAAGAAAGTATAACCTACCTACAAAGCATTCTGAAGAAGCTTTAAGGGAAGCAGAAAAACTATCACCAGTTGTAAGAATAACAAAAAATAGAAGAGATTTAACCGGGCAAGTATGTTTTACAATAGATCCAGAAAGTGCAAGAGACCATGATGACGCTGTAGCTATCCAGAAAGAAGGTAATCTTTACAGGCTGTTTGTTCATATAGCTGATGTTTCCCACTATGTTAAAGAAGGCTCTGCTATAGATAAAGAAGCCTTTGAAAGGGGAAATACCTACTATTTACCAGAGTATGCTCTTCACATGCTTCCAGAGAGACTTGCTGCCCAGCTCTGTAGTTTAAGACCAAATGAGAAAAAATACGCTTTCACATGTGAAATGCTTATAGATAAAAAGGGAAAAGTGGTAGAGTATGACATATATGAAAGTGTAATAATAAGCAAAGCTAAGCTCACATACGATGAAGCATTGAGAATAATTGTTGGTGACCCTGCTTTGGAAGAAAAATATCCCCATGTTGTAGAACCATTAAGACAGATGGAAGAACTTGCAAAAATACTTATGAAGGCAAAAGAAAAAAGAGGAAGTATAGACTTTGATATGCCTGAAAGTCAGATTCTCTTTACAGAAACAGGTGACCCTTATGATGTTGTTCCCTACGAAAGACATCTTGCCCACAGGATAATAGAAGAATTTATGATTATAGCAAATGAAACAGTAGCAAAACATATGGAAAAGGAAGGATACCCATTCATATACAGAACCCATGAAAAACCAGATTTAGATAAAGTTATAAAATTTGTAGACCTTGTAGCAGGTCTTGGATATGAAGTCTCTTATCCTGAAAAAATCACACCTAAGTTTATACAGAAAATTCTTGAAAAGGTAGCAGGAACACCAGAAGAAACCCTTGTTCGTTTTATGGCACTCAGAACAATGAAGCAGGCAAAATATACAGTGGAAAATATAGGACATTTTGGACTTGCCTCAGACTGTTACACACACTTTACATCTCCTATAAGAAGATATGCAGATATCAATGTTCACAGGATGTTAAAGAAAGCAATTAAGAAAAAGTTTACCAAAAAAGATTTAGCCACGTTACCTGAGAAATTAGATATAATAGCAAAACAGTGCTCAAAAATGGAAAGGGTGGCTGATGATGCTGAAAGAGACGCACTTGAAATTCTTAAGCTGAGAATACTTTCAAATCATATTGGGGAAGAATTTGATGGAATTATAACAGGTGTTGTGTCATTTGGATTATTTGTAGAGATAGAAAGGTATTTAATAGAGGGTCTTATCCATATATCAACAATACCCGGTTATTACACCTATGATGAGGAAAATCAGAGGTTAATAGGAGAAGAAAGGATATTCAGGCTTGGTGATAAAGTTAAAGTTATAGTGGAGAAAGTTGATGAGGATTTAAAAAAGTTAGACCTTTTACTTGCAAAATAAAAGGAGACATCTGTCTCCTTTTCTACTCACTGTAATCACAACTTTTAACAAAACTCCCATCAAGCTCAACTGGCATTACAAGTGTTCTGAAATTCCTATTTTTTGCATCTTTGCATAAATTCTGGAATTCTGTATCATCATTTATATATTTTTCATCATACTCAATATTAAAAACAGGTTTGTTATTATTTATAAAAGCCATAAGTAAATCACATTCATTGTACTGGTGGCATTCTTCATTTACAGAAAAATCAAAATAATCAACCAAATCATTAATCTGGTTTAAATCATTTTTTAAACCTATTAAAAGACCCATTTTATGGGCTTCTTCTGAAAGAAATATATTAAACTCTAACTGGTCTGAATAGGTTAAATTAAAACCTGTGTTGTTTTCATATCCATTTACATTATCAGGGTCAACACCATCACATCCTTTTTCTTTAGCAAGTTTCAACCTGTTTACCATTATCTGTCTCACAATATTTGTTCTTATATCAAGCCAGTATTCGCCTTCCCAGTCTTCGTAAAGATTTCCTATAACTTCTTTTGGAAATCTATCTTTATCTGGACGCCAGTTTTCATAGGTACCTGCGCTGAAGTAACATATTACTATTTTCCCTTTTCTTTTTAATTGCTGTATCTCTTCTTTTGTTGTATCAAAAAGATCAATATCGTAAACAATAGCCTCTTTAATATTTCTTAATGGATGGTCGTTGTCAACTTCAAGCTGAATATACCACGTAGTATCTGTTGAAAGGCTGATAGAGGAAATTACATTTTCACCACTATTTCCACAGGAAGATAAAGTTAAAAATAAAAGTATAGGAAGAATCTTTATCAAGATCACCAACAGTTCCTCACTTTTTTTAAATAAGGATAAGATCAAATAAATGAAAAATGCAAGAATAGTGTGGGGAACCACATAGGGGAAAGCTATCACCGTTTCAATTTGGAAATGATAATGATTTTAATCCAAAATGATGAAAGTATTTGGGTATGTAAAAGTATTAACCGAAGAGTAGCAAAAGAGATTTCATTATGGAAATAGAATACTCACAACACTTTTGGGAACAACTTAAAGAAAGAGGAAAATCATCACCAGTTGAGCTAACTATAGAGATTATTGAAGATACTATTAAAAATCCTGATTTCATTGTGGAAGATAGAAAACCATATAGAGAGGGGCGGGTAAAAAAGATACAAGGAAGATGTCTAAAAGTTGTTGTAGAAAAAGAATTTAATAAATTAAAAGTAATAACAATTTTTTGGGACAGAACCTTAAGAAGGAGAGGATTATGCAAGTAAAATATGATAAAGATACAGACATACTTACTATAAAGTTGTCTGATAAAAAACCTGTAGAAAGTGAACATTTAGTAGAGCAAGGTATAGTTATTGACTATGATGAAAACAATAATATTATTGGTTTGGAAATATTTGATTGGAGTGAAAGAAAAAGTATAGAGCTTCCCTTTAAAACAAAATTAGCAACTTTGTAGAAGGAAACAGGTATAATTTCTAAACATCCGGATTTTAAAAGGAATGATTCATTTTTTATTTCATACAGCTAAAAATATGTTCGATAATAGAAGGTAAATAGAAAAATTTTTTTAAAGAAATTTCTAAACAAAGTAAGATAAATAAAACTCAGATTAAAATACAGACCTTAAACAGGTGTTTCAACTATATATAAACTTGCACAGTAAGGCAAAATTCCAACTACCAAAGTAGGAAATCAATGGAGACTTCAAAAAAAATTGATAAATGTCCTGAAAAGAGCAGGAATTTAAAAAAAGAAGTAAAATTTTCACTTCTACAACAAATCCCAATCTCAATTTATTTTTCTCAAAGAAAGACCATAGCCAATCTCGATTTACAGTTAAAATTAAACCTAATTTGGAAATGGTAATGATTTTAAAATAAAATATTTTTAATTGAATAATATCTATGGATACATTTAAAAGTAGAAAAGAATGTTTGAAAGAAAATTAGATAATGAAATAGAAAAGGCAAAAGAAGTTATAAAAGAGGCGGATGCGATTCTTATAACAGCTGGAGCTGGAATGGGTGTTGACAGTGG
>CAYTOE010000041.1:0-11854 GCA_964439255.1 uncultured Aquificales bacterium | reverse complement strand
AAAAATGAAACTAAAATTTAAAGATAAGTTTGAATACACAGATTACTGGGGATTTTATATAGAACTTGAGAGGGATGCAGAAAAAGATTTCCATCTTAACGAGATATTGAACTTTTCAGGGAAAGAAAGAGAGAGGAAAGGAAGAGCTATATTAAATCTGAAGGCAAAATATGAAGGGGAAATAATAGGGGATTTTCAGGTTTACAGATTTTTCAGAGAGGATATGCCAGACCATCAGATAAATGTTGGAGATGTAGTTCTTGTCAGCAGAAGAGACCCTTTAAAAGACGGTATAGAAGGAACAGTTTTTGAAAAAGGAAAGTACTTCATAACTGTTGTATTTTCCCAAAAACTCCCATCAGGGAAAAAATGGAGAATAGACCTGTTTGTAAACGATATTACATACAAAAGGATGCTTGGAACCCTTGAGTTTTTTGAAAAAGGGTACTCTTTATACCCGGAGGAAATAATCCTTGGAAATGGAAGTGTTGAATCATGTGAAGAGGAAATCTGTTTTTTTAATGAAAAACTGAATGAATTCCAGAAAGAGGCTGTTAAAAAAGCTGTTTGCAGTGAAAAACTTTTTTTAATCCATGGGCCACCAGGAACAGGAAAAACGACAACATTAATAGAAGTAATTATTCAACATATCAAAAAAGGAAAAAGGGTTCTCGCTACAGCAGACAGCAACACAGCTGTTGACAATATAGTTGAAGGTCTTATAAAAAATGGAATAAACGTTGTAAGAATAGGTCATCCAGCCCGTTTAAAAAAAGAGCTTTTGGATGTTTCCCTTGATGCAAAAGCCTTTAACCATCCTAAATATCAGGAAATAAAAAAAATTGAGAAAAAGATAAATAAACTCAATAAGTATCAGGAAGGTTACCTTAAACCAACACCACAGAGGAGAAGAGGTTTATCTTACGACCAGATTTTAAAAGCTGCAAAATCTGGTAAAAAAGTAAGGGGACAAAAAATAGAAAATATCAAAAGTATGGCTGAATGGATAAGGCTTCAAAAAGATATAAAAAAACTTTTAGAGCAAAAAAGAAGGATAGAAGATGAAATAGTTCAGGATATACTTTCTAACTCAGAAGTTATATGTACAACAAACTCTGGAAGTGGAAGTGAATTTTTAATGGAACAGTATTTTGATGTGGTTTTTATAGATGAAGCATCACAGGCTACAGAGCCAGGCTGTCTTATACCTCTGATAAAAGCTCAAAAAGTTGTTCTTGCAGGAGACCATAAACAGCTTCCACCTACAGTTCTACATCCAGATGCTAAACCCCTTTCTTTCACAATGTTTGAAAGATTTATAAAACTTTACCCTGAAAACACATATATGCTTAAAATCCAGTACAGGATGAATGAGATTATAAAGGAATTTCCATCTCAGGAATTCTATAATGGGGAGCTTATATCTGCAGAGCAGGTTAAAAATAGAAAGCTTTCAGATATAACTGGAAAAACAGGTGAAGACCCAATTACAGATGATATACCGGTTGTTTTTATAGATACATTAGGAAAACTGTCTGAGCAGAGAAAAAGGGGAAGTATGTCAAGATACAATCCAGAAGAGGCAAAGATTGTTAGATATGTTGTTGAAAGGTTAAAAGAGATGGGAGTCAATGTTGATGATATTGGTATTATTACCCCCTACAAAGACCATGAAGAGTATCTGAAAAAAATTATTCCAGATGTTGAGACAAAAACTGTTGATGGATTTCAGGGAAGAGAAAAAGAGGTTATTATTATTTCCCTTGTTCGTTCAAATGTGGAAGAAGAGATAGGTTTTTTGGATGACCTTAGAAGATTAAATGTTGCTTTAACAAGGGCTAAAAGAAAACTGATAATAATAGGTGATGCTAAAACACTTTCTTCAAATAAAACCTATAAAAAGCTTATCCAGTATATAAAAGAAAAAGGAGAATACATAACGGTTGATGAAATAGAAAAAACTGAACTTCTTCCTTCTGAAACATAAGCTTTTAAGAAAAGATAAGATAGAAAGTGTAAATAGTGGCTGTAAGACTTACAAGGAATGTTATGATTAGGAAAATGTTTGAAAAAATACCATTTTTTACATCTCCCATTATTCTTTTATTATTCCCAAGGATAAATAAAACAGCAACCATTATAGGGAGAAGAATACCATCAAATATTTGACTGTAGTAAAGGGCATCAACTGCAGAAATAGGAGAAAGGTCTATAATATCACCAATAAGAAGGGAACCCATAAAAACAAGATAAAAACCTTTTGCATCACTTACCTTATTATCCATACCTTCACGCCATCCAAATGTATCAGCAACAGCATAAGCTGAAGAGCCTGCCAAAACAGGTATAGCTAAAAAACCTGATACAACTATCCCAATACTGAAAAGTAAAAAAGCATACTCTCCAGCAACAGGTTTAAGGGCAAGGGATATATCCTTTACAGTCTGTACATTATGACCGTAAAGAACAACAGCTGAGGAAACAATAATACAGAAAGCTATCAGATTTGAATAAATCATTCCAAGGGCTGTGTCCCACTCCATAATTTTAGCCTGTGAAACTGTTGCATGTTCCTCTTTCTCTTCTGATGCCTGCCAGAAAATCATGTAAGGGGAAATAGTTGTTCCTAAAAGACCAAGGGCGGCAAGAAAAAAGGCTGTATCAGCAGGTATATGCGGAATAAATGTGTTTACAATAACCTCTTTTATATCTGGTTTTGATAAAATTGCTGAAAAGATATAAACAGAAAGAACAGATGTTAGATAAATGAGGACTTTCTTTACAGTTCTGTATTTTTTAAATGCTACAAGATAGGTTATTAGAATTGTAATAAGGATTAAAAAGTTTTCAGACTCTATACCTGTTACCACTTCAAAAACGGTAGCTATAGCCTGTATGTCTGCTCCTATTGTAAGAAGATTTGCAGAAAAAAGAAGAAGTACAACAAAATAGGTTAATTTTCTTGAATAGAAAGCATTCATTATCTCTGGAAGACTTTTTCCTGTAACAAGGGCTACCTTTGCAGCTGTATCCTGAACAGCTATCATCATAGGGGTAGAAAGAAGCATCAGCCATAACTGGGAAAATCCTGTTGTAGCTCCAACAACAGTGTATGTAACTATTCCTGCAGGGTCGTCTCCAGCACCACCGGTTATTATTCCAGGACCTAAATTTTTTAGCTTTTTAATTTTTTCTCTATTTATACGAAACTTCTTCAATTCAGACCTCAATATTCACTCTGACAAGATTAAGGGCATACTGGGAAATATAAAGACGAACATCATTTCTGTTTCCTTTAAATATAACCCTGTGAATCTGTGTTCCTTTGCTGTCTGAGTAACCTATATAGTGAAGTCCAAGGGGTTTTTCAGGTGTTCCACCTGTTGGACCGGCTATCCCTGTATCACTTAAAGCTATATCTGTTTTATTTAAGCGTTTTGTCCCTTCGACCATTTCCTTTGCAACCTGCTGGCTTACAGCACCGTATTTTTCAAGGGTTTCTTTTTTTACACCGAGAATATTCATTTTTGCCTGATTTGAGTAAGAAACAATCCCGGCCATAACATATTCAGAAGCACCTGGAACATTGATAAGTCTTGATACAATAAGTCCACCTGTTGAAGATTCAGCTGTTGATATTGTTAATTTTTTCTCTCTTAATATCCTTCCAACAACCTCTTCCATTTCAATATTATCCTCTGCATAGATAATATTTCCCAACCTTTCCCTTGCTACTTTAACTTTGTTTTCAAGGAAAAAGGGTTCTTTATCAATCAAAAAAATATCCACACCTTTTGGGGATGCATTCAGTATTTTTCCATCTATATCTTCCAATATTCCGTCTATCTCAACCTCATTTTTTCCAAATGTTCTGAAAAGATGAACCCTTCTTTTTTTCTCCTTCAGTCCTAAAAGCTCAAAAGCTTTATTTAACATTGGTTTCATCTCAGAAGGTACACCTGGAAGTGCAACTACAGCCTTTTTAACATCATCAAGAACCTTTATAAAACCCAGAGCTCTTCCAAGTGGATTTTCTATTTTTTTAGCCCCATAGGGTATTTTTGCCATCTTTTTTACATTTTCATTTAACTCCCTTCCCATCTCTTTCCAGTAAGTTTTTATCTTTTTAAGCCATTCTTCATCAAAAATGAAAGGAACACCTATAGCTTCCTGAATTGCTTCCCTTGTTAAATCATCTGATGTTCCACCAAGACCACCAGAAACAAAAACAATGTCAGCTTTATCAAGGGCAACCTTCAGTAAAAACTGTATCTGGTAAATATCATCCCCAGCTATTGCTATACCTTTTATATCTATTCCCCTTGAAAAAGATTCCCTTGCTATGTACAGACTGTTTTTTTCCTTCTTTAAACCTGTTAAAAACTCTGAACCTGTTATAAGAATAAAGCCTCTCATTTTCTTTTCTCCTCAAGCATGTATTTTTCAACAATTGATTCAATAATCTGTCTCTTAATAATGCCTAAAACAGTGTTTTTGTAAATAACAGGAAGCTCATTTAGACCATACCTGTTCATTATTCTAAGGGCTTTATAAAGAGTATCGTAAGGGCTTACATAAGCTTCAACAGGTTTTGCAATCTGTATAACTGAAATCTCAGGCCATTTTGTCTGGGGTATCTGTGAAATATCCCTTACATCAACGATGTATATTTTTCCGTCATTTCCTATAACAGGATAAATAGAAGACCTGTAGAAAGGATAGTAAACGGTCATCAGGGTGTAAATGGTGTCGCTGGATAAAAGAGGTTTTACTGTTTGCATGAACATCTCAACTTTGTATCTTGAAAGAATAACAGAGAGTTTTGTCTGCTGGAAACTGGTTTCAGCAGCATTTTTAAGGAAAAATCCAAGGAAAGCGTACCATACAGCGTTTAAAAAACTTCCCTTTATTAAAGAAAGGAAACCAAGAAGCATGAGAAAGTAGGCAAAAGCCTTCCCTGTAAAACTGCTTATCTGCGTAGCTGTTAGAAGGTCTTTTTTGTGCCATATAATTGACCTTAAGATTCTTCCACCATCAAGGGGAAAGGCAGGAATAAGGTTAAAAAAGGCAAGGGCAAAATTTACATACATAAGGTAGTTAATAAGACCGTTAAAAAGGTCATCACCTGGGTAAAAATAGGCTAATGTAAAGAAAAAAAGACCTAAAATAAAACTGCAGATTGGACCTGCTACAGCTATTAAAAACTCAGCTTTTGGCGAAGGTGCTTCTTCTTCAATCATTGCAATGCCACCAAAAATAAAAAGGTTTATATTCTTCACAGGTAAGCCGTGTTTTATGGCAACTACAGAGTGGGAAAGTTCATGGAGAAGAACAGAAGCAAAAAGTAAAATTGCAGAGATAGCACCCATAAACCAGTATATAAGTAGCGAATGTTCAGGGTAGAAATAAGGATAAAAATACTCAGCAAGTGTATAAGATATGAGAAAAAAAACTATAAACCAGCTAAAATCTAAATTTATCTGGATTCCTAAGACTTTGAACAGTGGAATAGGTTTTGAAAATTCCATACTTTTTCCCTTTATTTTTGTTTCTAAACTGAAATTATAATTTTTGAACTGTGAAAAAAAAAGGTTAATCGTACTCAATAAGATTTGAGAGTTTCTTTGTTGTTTCCACAAGCTGCTTCTGACTCACCTTTGCGTATCTCGCTGTTGTAAGAGGCGAAGCATGGCCTAACAGCTCCTGTATAACCCTCAGTTCTGCTCCAGACTGGAGGGCTTTTGTTGCAGCTGTATGTCTCAGTTTATGGGGATGAAGTTTTATCCCTGATTTTTCTCCTATCTTTATAATTCTTTTCCACAAAGTTTTGTAAGATATAGGAAACACCTTTTCATTTTTCCTTTTAACAGTTTTCAGATACTCCAATAAAAGAAAAAGAGGTTTTCCTGAAAGGGGGACTACCCTTTCCTTATCCCCTTTTCCTCTAACCTTTATAAAAGCCACATCTGTATCCTCAACATCTTCTTCAATAATAGAAGAAATCTGAAAGCTCTTTCCATTTCTCTCTAAAAATATATCCCCTTCTTTTATAGAAATAACTTCTGAAGACCTTAAACCTGTAGTTAGCATTATAAGTATAATAACCTTATCCATAAGGGTTTCGCATGAATCTAAAACTTTTTTTATCTCATCATCTGTTAAAGAAGAGGGAACTTTCTGGGAAATTTTAGGTCTGTGGGATTTTGTTACAGGGGAAGATTTGACAAGCTCCATATCTATCAGATATTCAAAAAATGAGTTTACTGAGGCAAGTTTTCTGGCAATGGTTGAAGATTTTCTCTTTTTACTCTGGAGAAACATTCTGAACTTTGCTATATCTACTTTTGATACTGTTTCAACATCTTTGTCTCCAACTATCTGGACAAACTGTTTCAGGTCTGTTTTGTAGTTTTTTACAGTGTTTGGTGATTTATCCTCTATATACGTTAAAAAAAGTTCTGCACATTCGCTAATCTTCATCTTCTCTCCATTTTCTATAAAGGGAATGTTTTATCCCAAAATTGTCTAAAATTTTTCCAACAACAAAGTTAACCATATCTTCAACAGTTTTTGGTTTGTGATAAAAACCGGGAGAAGCTACAGAAACAATACCCCCTGCAATAGAAATCCTTTTCATGTTTTCAATATGAATATAAGAAAGGGGCATTTCCCTTAAAAGTATAAAAAGTTTTTTCCTTTCCTTTAATGCCACATGGGCTACTCTGTGGATAAGGTTTGAGGAAATACCATTTGCTATAGCTCCAAGGGTACCAAGTGAGCAGGGTGCTATAATGACACCTTCTGTTTCAATAACCCTTGAGCCACTTGCTATGGATGCGGATATATCTGAATCCTCAAAGAGTTTTACATTTTCAGGAAGAGATGAATCAAATTCTTCTTTTTTTATACCCATTTCCCTTTCCATAACAGTATATCCATTTTTAGATACTATCAGATACACCCTGTTTTCTTTTGATAGTTCCTCAACAAGTCTCTTCCCATATATAAAGCCGCTTGCTCCAGTTATACATACAATAAACTTTTTCATCCTTAAAACCTTAAATTTTTCTAAGATTATAATATTAACTAAAAACAGGAAAAGAAATGTTTTTGTCTTTATCTCTTTATTTTGCTTTAATTTTCTCTTTAATAGGAAGCAAGTATTTTCCCTTTTTAACAGATTTTGTACCTGTTATTCTGTTAAGTCCTTTATTGTTTTTCAATTTGGAAAAAATGGGTTTATTTTCCATTAAAAGGGGAATCATACACGGAATTACTTTTTCCGCTGTCTACTTTCCATTTATAAACTGGGAAACATTTTTTTCTTTGAAAACATTAGATATATTTTTTCTTGCCTTTTGTGAAGAGATTTTTTTCAGGGGGTATCTTTTAAACGTATTTAAAATGAACAGCTTTCATAAGAAAAATATACTTGTATCAGTTCTTTTTACACTCCCACACCTGATTTTTTCCATCAGTCCAGACAGATTTCTTGTTTTTTTACCATCTTTATTATTTGGATATCTTTACTTTTACACAAGGACGGTCTGGAGTTCCACCATTTTTCATTTTTTCTCAAACATCTTTTTCATGGATTTCTTTGGTAGATTTGTTAAAACTTTTTTAAGTTAAAGATTTGTAAAAAAAATTTATAAAAATTTTTTTACTTCCCCTGCATTTGTATAAATCTTTTACAAAAAATCAACTATGCAGAAACAAAACCTTTATTTTTCGCTCTTTACTCTTTTGGCATTTTGTTTGCTCTAAGAAAATTCAAATAAAAGATGAAGGGGAAGGTAAAATGAAGAAAGTAGGGGCTTCTTTAGCGGTTTTAGCTCTTTTAAGCGGTTCTTATGCCGCTCAGCTTTTTGTATCACCAACAGGAACAGGTGATTGTTCAAATACAAATCCGTGTAGTTTATCAACAGCTTTAAACATTGCAGCAACTAACGGGGATAATGACACAATTTACCTTAGTTCTGGTATTTATAACGTTAACAACCTCAGATATGCCCCATCTTCAAATGAGGGGAATCTATCAATAATAGGTGGAAATGATGTTGTGTTAGATGGTGGAAATAACGGAAGAATATTAGAGATAGACACAACAGCTTCTAATGATGAAAACGTTTCCATAGAAATTAAAAACCTTGTATTTCAAAACGGGAATATGCAGGACACAGATGAGAAAGGGGCAGGACTTAAAATAAAGGCAATGAATGCAAATATAAATGTTGAAAAAGCTGTTTTTAAAAACAATAAGATAACCGGTTCAGGGGATGGGGGAGGATTATACGCTTTTTCAAAATACGGCAGTATATCTGTCAAATATTGTCTCTTTGAAAATAATTCTGTAGATGATTACAGTGGGGGAGCTGATATATCAACAACAGAGGGGAACATACTTTTATCACACAGTATATTTAAAAACAACTCAGGGGGCTATGGGGGAGGTGCTTCTCTTTCTGTTGAATCAAGTGTAGATATAAAAGTTATAAACAACGTTTTTATGAACAATAGCTCAACAGCCTATGGAAATGGAAGAGGGGGAGGTTTATTGATTGAAGTATCTGCTGGACAGGCTTATGTTGTAAACAACACAATAACAAAAAATAGCTCTTCTGCTTATGGGGGAGGTATCCATATAAAGGGATTTGATAATAATGGGGATATTGCTCTATACAATAACATTGTTTATGGAAATTCTGCTGACCAGAATGGAAATGATATATATATTGAAACTGAGAGTGGAACATCATCTTACAATCCCACAATATTTATTGAATATAACAACTACTCATCACTTTATATTGAGCATGAATCAGCATTTCCAACTGGAAAATTGAAAAAGAAGAACAACATAACAGACCATTCCCCTGATTTTGTATCTGATAACGATTTTCATCTAAAAGATAATTCTTATCTGATAAACAAAGGCTCGAATGATGCACCCCACGTCCCAGACAAAGATATAGATAGTGATAGTAGAATTGTAGCTGATGTTGTTGATATAGGTGCAGATGAAGTTTTAAATCCTCAGCTTCCTGAAAATAATGGAGATACAGGTTCAAGTAGTTCTGGAGGAGGTGGAGGTGGTGGATGTACCATCTCTCCATCTTCTTCACCTGCCAATGCCCTCCTTTATCTGGCACTGCCGCTTGTGCTGTTTGCGAGGAGATTTTTAAGGGGCTAAAAGCCCCTCTTTTTTTAGGGGAAATTAGCAAGTCCGGTGCATTAAACTGTATTTGAGAACTTTTCAAAGGCTTCAGGGAGCTTATCTACAGCTGTTCCGCCTCCCTGTGCCATATCTGGTCTTCCACCACCTTTTCCACCAACTACTGGAGCTATCTCTCTTATAATATCCCCTGCTTTTATTTTATCTGTTAAATCTTTTGAAACTGCAGCTATCAGGTTCACCTTTCCTTTTTCTTTATCAACTGAGGCTATCAGAACAACAGATTTTCCAAGTTTTGCCCTTGCAACATCAGCTAAATCTCTAAGCTCATTTGGAGCAAGCCCTTCAACCTTTCCGTAGGCAATCTTATATCCTTCTCTTTCCTCAACTTTTAAAATCTCTGTTATCCTGTCAACAATTGATTTTTTCTTTATGTTTTCTATCTCCCTTTCAAGCTCTTTCACTTTCAGCTTGAGGGTTTCTATCCTGTCAATTATCTGGTCTTCCTTTGCTGTAAGAGACTTCATTATATCCTTTATAAGAAAATGCTCTTTCAGTGCTTTTTCTACAGCTTTTCTACCTGCAACAGCCTCAATCCTTCTTGTTCCTGCTGAAACTGCACTTTCAGATATGATTTTGAAATATCCTATATCTCCAGTCCTTGAAACATGGGTTCCACCGCAAAGCTCTGTTGAAATACCAGCAGATATAACCCTTACAACATCACCGTATTTTTCCTCAAAAATAGCGATAGCCCCAGCTTTCAGAGCTTCATCTATAGGCATCTCCCTGCAAACAACAGGCTGATTTTTCATAATCTCTTCATTTACAAGCTCTTCTATTCTTTTTATCTCTTCATCTGAAAGACTTTCAAAATGTGTAAAATCAAATCTAAGATAATCAGGGTGGACAAGAGAACCTGCCTGTTTTACATGTTCTCCAAGGATATTTCTTAATGCTGCATGTAGAAGGTGGGTTGCTGTATGGTGTCTCATTGTGTCCTGTCTTTTTTCTCTGTCAACCTTTGCATGGACAACAGCGTTTTTATGGATATTTCCATGGATAACCTTTCCTTTATGAATTATTATCCCTTCAACTGGTGTCTGGGTATCTAAAACCTCAAATAAAAATCCATCTCCTTCTAAAACCCCGCTGTCTCCAACCTGTCCTCCTTTTTCCGGATAAAAAGGGGTTATATCAAGGATAATCTCCCCTGTTTCCCCTTCATGGAGTATTTCAACAAAATTTTCATCCTTTATAATCTCAAGGACATGGGCATCTTCAACCTCAAGTTTCTCATATCCTACAAACTGGTTTTCAGGAAGTTTATTTTTTGCATCAAGATAAACCTTTTTAACCTCTTTTGCCTGTGATTTCCATGAAGCCCTTGCCCTTTCTCTCTGCTCCTCTAAAAGTTTGTAATACTCAGCTATATCAACACCAAAACTGTTATCCTTTGCTATATCTTCAACAAGGTCAACAGGGAATCCGTAAGTGTCGTATAGCATAAAAACTTCTTTTCCTGTTATATGGTGTCTTCCCTCTTTTTTTGCCTTTTCTATGATTTCATAAAGGATGTCCATTCCCCTTCTGAGGGTCTTTATAAACCTCTCCTCTTCAGCTTTTACAAGCCCTTTTATAAACCCTCTATTCCCAATAAGCTCAGGATATGGCTCTTTAAATATATCAATAACAACATCAACCCCTTCAAAAAGGAAAGGTCTTTCTATTCCAAGTTCTTTTCCGTATCTGAGAGCCCTTCTCAGAATTCTCCTTAGAACATATCCCCTTCCTTCATTTGCAGGGAAAACACCGTCTGATATGAGGAAAGTAATTGCTCTAAGATGGTCAGCTATAACTCTCATAGCGACTGTTTCTTTTGACTGGGGCTCTTCTGGATTGTACTCTTTCCCGCTTACCTCTTCTGCAAATCTTATGACAGGCATAAAAAGGTCTGTCTCATAGTTTGATTTTACACCCTGAAGGACTGAGGCAATTCTCTCAAGTCCCATTCCTGTGTCTATGTTTGGATGGGGAAGGGGTGTCAGTTTTCCTGTTTCATCTCTGTTATACTGCATAAAAACAAGGTTCCATATCTCAAGGTATCTGTTATCATCTGGAGCTCCAAGCTGGGGATTTCCATACTCTTCCCCTTTATCAAAATAAATCTCAGATGAAGGTCCACAGGGACCTGTTTCTCCCATAGACCAGAAGTTATCCTCAACTCCAAGCCTGTGGATTTTTTCCTCAGGAAGACCTATAACTTTGTTCCATATCTGATAAGCCTCTTCATCCTCTTCAAAAACAGAAACAAGAAGCCTTTCCTCAGGTATTTGCAGAACCTCTGTCAGATACTCCCATGCAAACTCAATAGCCTCTTTCTTGAAGTAATCACCAAATGAGAAATTCCCAAGCATCTCAAAAAATGTGTGGTGTCTTGGAGTATATCCAACATTATCAAGGTCGTTATGTTTCCCTGAAACTCTGAAAACCTTCTGGCAGGAAGTAGCCCTTTTGTAAGGTCTTTTCTCAAGACCAAGGAAAACATTTTTGAATGGAACCATTCCTGCATTTACAAAAAGAAGGGTAGGGTCAGTTTCTGGTATTATTGAGGCAGATTTTACCCTTGTGTGCCCCTTTTCCTCAAAATATTTTAAAAAGCTCTCTCTTATCTCATTT
>CAYTOE010000040.1:3989-12078 GCA_964439255.1 uncultured Aquificales bacterium | reverse complement strand
ATTAAAAAAAGCTAAAGAAGAAGGAAAATGGACAATACTATTTTTCTATCCAGCAGACTTTACATTTGTATGTCCAACTGAACTTGCAGACCTTGCAGAAGTTTATCCAAAACTAAAAGAGTTAGGTGCTGAAGTTGTTTCTGTTTCAACAGATACAAAATTTGTACACCTTGCATGGCACAAAGATGAAAAACTTCTTGAAAATGTTAAATTCCCAATGGGAGCAGACCCAACAGGAGCTGTTTCAAGAATGTTTGGTGTTTATGATGAAAATACAGGACTTGCTTTAAGAGGAACATTTATTATCTCTCCTGAAGGAAAATTGGTTGGTTCAGAAGTTAATTTCTACAATGTAGGTAGAAATGCAGATGAGCTTCTCAGAAAAATGGAAGCAAATGCTTATCTCATCGGTCATCCTGAAGAAGCATGTCCAGCAAAATGGGAACCTGGAAAGAAAACACTCAAACCATCTGAAGAACTTGTTGGTCACGTTTACGAAGCTTTAAATGAATAAAAAAAGGCAGGGTCTATCCCTGCCCTTAAAGGATAAATAATGGCTGTATTCAGGCTGAAAAGGTTTTATCCCCAAAAATTAGAAATAGAGGTTACACCTCAACAGCTTATATCAATGTTTCCTATTGAACTACAGGAACACCCGTTTATGGGTGAGATAATAAGGGTATGGAAAACAGAAAAAAAGACTTTTAGCCCGTTAACAGCAAAGAAAGAGGACATAATAGACCTTACAAAGGACAAAAAACATATTCAGATGAAAAAAGAAAAAATGTTGGAAATACTTCAATCTGTGGAAAAATTCAAAATTATCCTTTATTATGAAGATAAAGAAGATTTATATGAAGTGGAAAAAATCTATCAGAATTAATCTCTGTCAGGATAAAGCTCCACAAGGAAATCATCACCAAGCTTTTTTATATTCCTTATTTTTAACAAAACAGCATCATCTACATCCTTTATACCAAGGATTCCAACAGAGGATATCCCATCTTCACCTATAAGTTTTGGTGCTATAAAAACAGAAATTTTGTCATATATACCTTCCCTTATAAAGGAGGTTATAACCTCTTTTCCACCTTCAACCAAAAGGTGAACAATTTCTCTCTCGTAAAGGACTGAAAGGACTTCTTTTACAGGAAAAAATCCTTTTACAGAACTCAGGTAGTAAACTTTTATATTTTTTCTACTTTCAAGCTCTTTCAGTTTTACAACATCAGCTTTTTCGGAAACAAAAACAATAGTTTCCGCTTTTTCATCAAAGATATTAAAATCTAAAGGGGTTTTTAAACTTCTATCAAGTAAAACCCTAACAGGCTGCTTTTCTGTTTTCAGATGTCTTACTGTTAGAGAAGGATTATCTTTAAGTGCTGTACCAGTTCCAACAAGAACTGCTGTTGCCTCTTTTCTAAGTCTATGGGCATATTTCCTTGCTTTCTCCCCTGTTATCCATTTTGAAGAGCCTGTTGCTGTGGCTATTTTTCCATCAATAGTCTGAGCTATTTTAAGATGAACAAATGGCCTTTTTTCTGTTATGTAAACAAAAAAATCTTCATTTATTTTTTTTGCCTCTTTCTCTAAAACACCAATTTTTACATCTATACCTTTACTTTTCAGTATCTCAACACCTTTTCCCGCAACCTCTGGATTTGGGTCTAAAGTCGCAATTACAACTCTCTTTATACGACTATCAATAATAGCCTCTGTGCAGGGAGGAGTCCTTCCATAATGGCAGCAGGGTTCAAGAGTAACGTACATCGTTGAACCTTCTATAGAGAAACCCCTTCTCAAAGCATCCTTTATCGCCTCTCTTTCAGCATGGGGTTTTCCTGCTTTTTCATGGAAACCTTTACCTATAATCTTTCCATCTTTTACTATAACAGCCCCAACTGTTGGATTTGGGTGGGTTAAACCTTTTCTTTTCTTTGCAAGCTTTAGAGCCTCTTTCATAAAGTAAATATCCTTTTCCATCTACAACTCCGTTAGAAATCAAAAGGTAAACTAAACATTAATTGTATCTCTTTGTCTTGATTTTCAAACCATTTAAACTGAACTGATGTTTTTTCTGTGATATTTGCCCCTATCTCATACCATCCAAATATATTTATTCCTTCGACCTCTTTTATAGGTCTTGATAGTCCTATATAAAATCTCCTTGTAAGGTTTTTTCTGGCATATATAGAAGCTGTAATACCATAAATTGGGTTATAGCTTGGGTTTATCATAACATTGAAGCCTGTATTGAAAAGACCTGTTTCATCTTCTGTCCCAAAAGGTAGAAACATATACAACAATCTTCCTATAGCAGAAAACAAGGGTATAGCTTCAAATGTTGATGGGGTATCTTTTAGCAGAAGGATAGAAAGTATCTCATTTTGTGATTTTGGAGGAATAGAAGTGAAGGAAAGTTTAGGGTTTTTAAGGTTTCCATTTATATTTATATAAATAAATGTGTTTGCAACAACCGTTGAGAGTCTTGCAGATATATAAGGCTCATTATCTATTATTTTTATCTTTGCAAAATCTATATTGTATTTATTTTTCAGGTAGCTTATCTTTCCATAAACGATATTTATATATCCATTTATAGAAGGTTTTTTAGCTGTTCCTTTTATAAAAACTGTTCCTTCTGCATAAGCATTTCCCCATTTTCCATAAACATAAACAGGGCTAAATGTTTTTGCCTTTATATTAAGAGTAATCTTTTCTAACTCTTTTTTTTCTGTTGATACATTACTTCCTGAAAAACTTTTTTGTATATCTTTCTGGAGTTTTAATCTTCCTGAAACAGCTACACTTCCTTCAAAAACCTGTATTTTTACATCTTTTTTAGAGTATGTTTTCAATTCAGCGTTTACATTTCCATCGAAAATACCAGGATATCTTACCGGCAAGAGGTTACTTTTTATCTTAAAACTGTTTTGATTGTTTAAAAGGTTATAAAAACCTGTTATTTTTATATAGTTATCCCCAGACAAAACAGACCTCACTTTTCCAAAAATATCAACAGTTGCATTACTGTCTTTTATATCTAAACTGAGCTTTTTCAAAATCAAAAGACCCCTTATGTATGAACTACGAACTCTAATCCTGTCAGAATTAAGAGATAGGATTATATTTTTTTTCAGTTTAAAAATGTTTCCTTTATAAAAAAGGCTGTACCTTACATAACCATCAACAGTTCCAAACTGTATAAACTCTGAAAGAATCTGTTTTTTTATTTTTCCAGATGACTTTATAAATATGTATTCCTCAGGAATTTTATATAAAAACTCTTCTATTTTTCCAGAAATCATACCATCAAACTTAACATTCTTAGTATATATATCTGTATCCTTTATCTGCACATTAACCCTGTTTGTCTGAAACAGGATTAATTTATTTTGATAAGCTATGACTTCTTTTGCCTTTAGATTCCCTTTTACAGAGCCATCTTTTATCTCCAAATAACCTTCTGGATTTAGAACTAAAAACTCAAGTGAAGAATTTACAAAGAAATCTAAGTTTTTAGTATAAAAATTTAAAATATACCTGCCTTCTCTTATACCGAGGTGATAGTTAGAGAAATTCTCAGAAAACTTTTTATTCTTTAAGAAAAATTCTGTAAAAAGAATACCTTTAATATCTTTTAAACTGCCTGTTACACTTGCATTTAATGTAGTTTTATAATCACCTATTTTTGCTGTCGAAAAAATATCTCCATTTATATTTTTTCTTTTTATATCAAAAGATATGGAAGAAAACATATCAAAAAAATCAACCTTATTCAGGCCTTTTATTTCCATATCAAGGGTTCCAGAATAACCTTTTAAAGAAAAAATCCCTTTTATATGTTTAAAAATCAGATTTTTGTACTTAAGATTTTTTTTAAAGAACTGTACATTAAAAACTGGATAATTTTTCTTTATAAAACCCTTTAAACTTACATTCACAAAATCCCCAACAGGAACCAAAAAAACTTTTCCTTTTTCAACTTTTAAAGAGATTTGCCATTTTTTATCTTTTAATGAGAACTTAAAAATTCCTGTTGCTCTTTCTGGCTTTATTTTTGTAAATAAATCAGGTTGAATAGATACAAGATAAGGATAAAAAGGGGTTAAATCTGCATTTTTTGCTTTTGCTAAAATAGAAAAGAAAAATGGTGAAAAACCTATTTCGGTCTTAACAGATAGATATCTATTAACAGCATTTATGGTTATTTTTTTATCTGAATACAAAAACCTGTAGCCTATATTTGAAAGGTATATAGTTCTGTATCTGAAATACTTTGATAAACCTGCCAAATCAACCTTTAAATCTCTAAAACTACCGTAAACTCTTCCTTTACCATCGAAAATGCCATAAAGATAATGTTTTTTCACAAATATTAGGTTTGATATATCTAAACTTTTATAATCTAAATTAAAATCTAAAAAATCTTTTTTTAGATAACCACTTCCCCTTATATTCCCGTCTTTCCCATTCAGGGATAAATTTATATCTGTTTTATTTTGTTTAAATTCTGAATATAAATTAATCTTTCCATCAGAAAAATCTAAACCAAATAGACTGAGTTTTTCTCCATGAAATTCACCTTTTCCTGTTTTAGATTTAAAATTTATTGAATACTTACCATAAATATAACCATCTATATTATTCAAATACCTATTTTTTAGCTGGAAAATATCGAAAAGTTTAGATATCCGATATTTTTTTAAATCTAAATCAAGGGTATATTTATCACCTTTACTGTAGAGCTTGTAAAAAGAATAAAAATCTTTATAAAAAATCTTTCCATCTATATATGGCTTTTTTTCATATCTGAGCATGTATCTTGAAGAGATATATGAAAAAGTTTTCTTCTTAAAGTTTACTTTCTTTGCTATAAGAACATTATCAGAATACAAACCTTTTTTTAAGGAAAAACTTGATACATTTAATAAATTAAAGGCTGAAAAATCCTTTATCTTCAGAAGTTCAGCTTTCAGTCTTATTTTTCCATGTACGCCACCTTCTATAGAAAAATTTGATTTTCCAGATATACCTTTTATATATAAATTTTCATAAACAAAGGTATCTAAACTGTACGAAGCCTTTCCTGTGGATCTTTTGGATATGTTTCCTTTTAAAGAAACAGTGTAGCTTATGTTTTTCAGATTAAATTTTTTATAAAAAATGCTTTTTATATTTCCAGTGCTGTAAAAATAAAAATCACCTTCTGAACTTATGTGAAGTCTGGCATATGCTTTTCCTGAATCTATACCTATTTTTATATTATGGATATAAATATCTGAATAATCGTAACTACCATTTATTTTTTCAAACTTAAGTTTGTTTTTAAAAAAAATAAAATAGAAAGGTTTTAAAGTCCCTATTTTTCCATTTTTATTAAAAAATGAAAACTCTTTTATATAAAATGTTCTGCTTTCTTTCGAGATTGTTAAATTGATATTCTCTAACTTACTACTTACATTTTGCAGATAATAAAAAAAGGGCTTTAAGGTAAACTTGCTGTTTTTTTTCTTTTTACTTTCAACAGAGACAGTACCGTTTATATCCTTAACAGTTAAATGGAATGGGGCTTTTTTTGTAAAAAAATCCTTATACGTTATGGAAACTTCTACATTTTTTAAATCAAAGAAATATCTGTTTCTATCGGTTAAAGATATGTATGAACATACTAATTTATCAAAACTTTCAAAATGGCAGTCATCTTTAAGATATATACCTTTTGACCTTAAAATAATACTGCGATTTGCAATAGCTGTGTACAAAAAAGCTATAAGTGTTGAAACAAATAAAATGCCGATAATAATCGGAAGGATAGATTTTTTAAAAAAAGTTTTCATTATATAAGTACTTACTAACAGATTTAATTGGTAGTAAAATTATAACAGTTTTTAAACCTGGAGGTTTTAGCCATGGCAACCCGTGAAGTTTATGATTTAATTGAAAAAGCAAAAAAGGATTTTGAAGGTGAAAATTATGAGATGGCCATCGTCTTCTTGGATGATGCACTTCTTTTAGACCCAAATGTTCCAGAAATATACTTCTGGAGGGGAAAATTAGCCACTGTTGACCTGAATGATGAGGTAGTTGAAACAGCGATAGCAGAATTCACACAGGCTATTAATCTTAGACCTGATTACTGGGAAGCGTATTTTGAAAGAGGAAAAGTTCATCTTTACTTTAACAGACTTGATGAGGCTGAGGCAGACTTCAAAAAGGTAATACAGTTGGAACCTTCTTTTGAAGAAGCTTACTCCTACCTTGCTCAGATAGAGTTAATAAGGGGAAACGATGAAAAAGCCCTTGAATATTTAGATAAAGTCTCTACAGAAAAAAATTATAAGTACTACTATAACCTTGGAAAGATTCTTTTCAATGCAAAAAGTTATAAAGCTGCAATAGATGCCCTTTCTAAAGCCCTTGAAGAAAATAAGTATCTTGTTGATGCATATTACACAAGAGCAAAATCCTATGAAGAGTTAGAAATGTACAGAGAAGCCCTTGAAGATTTAAAAGCTGCTGTAACCCTTATGCCTGAAGAAAAGAAATTCTTTAACACAATGGCTGAAGTTTATTTCAAAAAGGCAAAACAACTTGCAGATAAAGGGGAAATTCTCAGAGCTGCAGATCATTTTATAGAAGGACTTAAAATAAACTACAACCTTGATATAGGGAAAGAGTATGAAAAGATTTTTGAACAGGCTGCAGAGTTATCAATGAAAAAAGGTGAGTACAAAAAAGCTATAGATTACTTAGAATTTGCTGAAAGGGTAATAGAGAACGAATTTACAGAAGGTAAATTAGATTATGAAGAGTACTTTAGAAAAAAAACAGATATAGAAAGGTTGACTAAAGAAGCTGTAAAAGGTTTACCTCTTAAAGAAAGAATCAAGAAAAAGTTAAATGACATATATGCAAAATAAACTTTTATAAAATTTTCACAGAGGAAAAATAGAATTAGATATAAAAAAAGGAGGTGTTTTTTTGAAAAAAGTAGCTGTATTTATGGGAAGTAAATCTGACCTTGAACTTATGCAAAGTTGTTTTGATACTTTAAAAAAGTTTGAAATTCCTTTTGATGTATTCATACTTTCAGCTCACAGAACACCTGATGAAGTTGCTGAAGTTTGTAAAAACGCTGATGAAAATTATGGTGTTATAATTGCAGCTGCAGGTTTTGCTGCTCATTTAGCTGGAACAATAGCAGGTAAAGTTACAATACCTGTAATAGGAATTCCTGTTGATAACTCTTCATTTAAAGGTCTTGACTCCCTTTTATCTACTGTACAGATGCCACCAGGTGTTCCTGTAGCAACAGTTACAACAGGAAAAGCTGGTGCTGTTAATGCAGCTGTTTTAGCTGCACAGATACTGTCTATAGCATATCCTGAAATTAAAGAAAAACTTAAAACCTACAAAAAAGAGATGAAAGATAAAGTCTTAAAGGCAAATGAAGAAGCTAAAAATCTCAGTTACAATCCTTAAGAGAGAGGTTAAATGGAAAAAGAAGAAAAAAACAGGGATTTATTTGACAAAAAAACTTTAAAAGATTTTTTAAAAACGGTAGTTTTCATTATCGTTGTTGTGTCTATTATAAGAGTATTCTTTGCACAGGCATTTAACATACCTTCCGGTTCGATGAAACCAACACTTCTTGTTGGAGATTTTATATTAGTAAATAAACTCGTTTATGGAGACTGGTCTATAGGAATTCCATTCACGAATATAGACTTTTACAGGTACAAAAATCGTATAACAAAGCCAAAAAGAGGAGATGTCATAGTTTTTAAATACCCAGAAAATCCAAAAATAGATTTTATAAAAAGGATTATAGGCCTCCCTGGAGATATAGTTGAGGTTAAGAATGATATTGTATATCTAAATGGAAAACCCTTAAGAAGGGAAAAGATAGGTTTTTATCATGAAGAGAACTATCAGGCAACCAAGTACAGAGAATATATACCAAGGAAAGATGGAACTACATATAGTTATACTGTGATGGAAATTTTTGATGGAGAAGGAAAAGATTTTGGTCCCGTTGAAGTCCCAGAAGGTTATTACTTTGTTTTAGGGGATAATAGAGATAATA
>CAYTOE010000040.1:0-3889 GCA_964439255.1 uncultured Aquificales bacterium | reverse complement strand
CCCGTTGAAGTCCCAGAAGGTTATTACTTTGTTTTAGGGGATAATAGAGATAATAGTAGAGATAGTAGATTCTGGGGATTTGTCCCAGATAATTATATTATAGGTGTTGCTTTTGTTATTTACTTTTCAATTGATACAAACCATCCAGGAATAAGATTCACAAGAATTGGAAAAGTTATTAGATAAATCAGTTTTCATTTTATAAAAATATATTAATTTAATTTATAAAAATTCCACAGGAGGACAGGTTGAGTCATATACTTATAAAAGGTGGTTATGTAATAGATCCCAAAAACAACATATCTGATAACTTAGATATACTTATAGAAAAAGGAAAAATCAAAAAAGTAGAAAAAAATATTGAACCTTTTGCAGGATGTGAAGTAATAGATGCAACTGAATGTATAGTATCTCCATCTTTTACAGACATTCATGTTCATTTCAGGGACCCGGGGCAGACTTATAAAGAAGATATATACACAGGAAGTAAATCAGCTGTAGCTGGAGGATATACAACAGTTGTATGTATGCCAAACACAATCCCTGCATTGGATGATGTTTCATTAATAAGATATGTAATAGAAAAAGGAGAAGAAACAGGTATCTGCAGAGTTTTACCTGCTGCTGCTGTAACAAAAGGTAGAAAAGGAAAAGAATTAACAGAAATGTCACTTCTTAAAGATGCAGGTGCTGTTTATTTCACAGATGATGGTGCACCTGTAATGGACAGTCATATAATGAGAAAAGCTATGGAATTTGCAGGTTCAATAGGCTCTTTCGTAGCTGACCATTGCGAAGATTTATCTCTATCTAAAGACGGTGTAGCCCATGAAGGAGAAATAGCAGCAGCTTTGGGACTTCCTCCCCTTCCACCTGAAGCTGAAGATACAATGATAGCAAGAGATTGTGTTCTATCCCTTCACACGGGAATGCCTGTTCATATATGCCATCTTTCAACAAAAGTTGGTGTTGAGATTGTAACATGGGCAAAAGCGATGGGAGCAAATGTAACAGCAGAAGTAACTCCGCATCACCTTTATATGACAGATGAAGAATGGCTTGATTTTTCTTGTACAGCAAAGGTTTCACCCCCTTTAAGGGAACATGAAGATATAGAAGCTGTTAGATGGGCTTTAGCTTCTGGGATAATTGATTTTGTTGCTACAGACCACGCACCCCACGCACATCAGGAAAAGATGATGGAGCATCATGTATGTCCTCCTGGAATGATTGGTCTTCAGTTTACACTACCTATCGTTCTTGAACTTGTTAGAAAAGATTATTTTGATATGAACAGAGCTATAGAAGTACTGTCTACAAAACCTGCAGAAAAAATAGGTTTAAATCCTCCTGAAATTAAAGAAAACGCTACAGCTGAATTAACTATATTTAATCCCACTGAAAGCTGGGAAGTAACAGAAGATAAGATATTTTCAAAAAGTAAAAACACACCATTGATAGGAAGAAAACTCATAGGAAAGGTAAAATATACTTTTTATAATGGAAAAATAGTTTACAAAGACTAAAAAGAGGATGTTTTATGAGACAAAATGTTGTAGAAAAAATTTCAGAGTTAGATATATTAGAAAAATTAAAAGAGATTAACGACCCGGAAATTCCTTTAGATATAGTTAGTTTAGGTTTTATAAGAGAAGTAAAATTAGATGAAAATAAAAACTTATCCATTGTTGCAACATTAACAACACAGGACTGTCCTATGGAAAGCTATATAGTAAAATCAATAATAGATAAACTGAAAGATTCTTTTCCTTATATAAATGAGATTTCAATAAAATTTGATTTTTCAAATCCATGGAACACAGATTTTATATCAACAGAAGGAAAAGAAAAATTAAGAAAGTTAGGATGGAAAATATAAGGTTTCCTAAATGTTTATAGAGAAACTTTTACTTTTGATATCTTTCACAATTCCGGTTTTCGTAACCCTCTTAATGTGGCCGTCTAAAAAAAACTTCGTGTTTGTACAACTCTTTCCCTTTTATTTAATCGCCTATGTAGGGGGAGTATTTTTCCTTTTTAACTACAGTGTATTAATACACCATATTCCTATAAGCAATATCTTTTATCTGAGTTATGTAATGATAATAGGTGCTTTTTTCTATGCATTGTCTTTTTATCTTACATACACAAGTAAAGTTTCCTGGAAAAATATCACTGAAAAAAAACTTGAATACTACATCCAAAAAGCACAAAACCCTGACTTATGGCCAAGAATAGAAAGAAAACTAAAATTTGCAGTATTAATTTTATCAATAATAGCCATAGTATTCTTTATCTATTCTTACATAAAAATGGGTTTTGTTCCTATGTTCACTCCAAATCCTATGGAAGCTAAATATTTTGCAGGAAAATATCAGGAACTATACAGACCTGTTGCTCCATTTTTCAGGTTGGCATTAACTATAAATACAATAGTAACCCCTTTCCTTATAATATTTATTTTTAAAGAAAAGAAAATAAAGAAAAAGATTCTTTTCATATTTATATATCTAATACTCTTTTTACTTGTTTTAGTTACTCTCAGGAGATGGTACTTAGCATTTCCTATTATTACAGTTGCCTTAATATTTTTCTCATACTATAAAAACGGAAAATATGCCCTACCTTTCGCCATTTTTTATATCATTTTCTTTACTATAGGTAGTGGCATTATAGATTTTATTTTATTTTTCTTTGGACTATCTCATTTTCCAAACATAATCCAGATAGTAGCTGGAGCTCCAGATGTTGCTGATCTTCTCTGGTTCTGGGATAGCTTTATAAAAACAAATTATGAATATTCCTATGGTAGAACAATATACGGAGGTATGATACCTTATCAGTACGACTGGAACCCAGCTGTTGTAACGAAGCTTGTTATAGGTGCATCTAAAACAGCAGCTTCTGGGGGTTTTAGGCTACCTGTTCAGATAGAAGGATACATAGCTTTTGGATTAATCGGAACAATTATTTGGTCAATCTACTATGGTTTCATAGATGGTATGTATCTTAAACTTATAAGAAATACATTCAAAGCTAAAATAGATAACTTTCTTGTTTTCTATCTTATAATAACAATCGTTTTTATCATTTATAAGATATTCAGATTCTTCATAAGAATGTTCATAGATGCAACTGTAATTATGGTTTTATCCATGTTTATAGTTTTCTGGGCATTTAAAAAAATCACTCTATTTCCTTCAAGATTAAAAGATTCAACATAAATCCACTAACTGTGGATAGGTTGTGGATAACTCGAAAATTCCTGTGGATAACTTAAGGAAAATTGTGGATAACTCAAAATTTTCTGTGGATAACTTAACCTAAACAAAAAAGTTATCCACAGGGTTAAGTGTTTGATTCTAAAAGAAAAATCCAAACTGTTTTTATGTAAGTATTCTAAATACTAAACTTTTTCTAAAAAAAGTTATCCACAGGTTATCCACAGAGTTATCCACAGGCTTAAAGCAAGTATTATCAAGGGTTAGATAAAAATTTAACCAGTTATCCACAACCTATTATTATTATTATTGTTTTTGATAAAATAAATATAAAAAAAGAGGTCAATAGATGAAAAAATTTTATTTAGTTTTTTTCCTGCTCTTTATCTTTTGTTTTAATGTTTTTGCAGAGCCGGACACTTATCAATACAAGGATTTTATTCAAACTTCAACAAAATTAGATAACGACTTAACAAAACAAGCAGAACAAAAAGAAACAAAGTGGAAAGAAAAAGAAGAGAAGAAAGAAGTATCCAAAATAGAAACTGTTTTTTCCCAAAGGTTTAAAAGTTTAAAGCTTTCTGAAAAAGAAATAAAAATAGAACAGTTTGGATACGAGTATTTTAAGAAAAAGCCATCTTATCTTTTTTCTCCCGTTGGAAAAGATT